>NZ_JBHUUX010000007.1:167805-178419 GCF_042670845.1 Promicromonospora sp. NPDC057138
GCCGGCCCCCCGGCTCTGCTCTTGTTTTGTGGGTGGTTATGTCGCCCCCCCGGCGCCCCACCCACCCAAAAACCCCCCCCCCCCCACGACGGGGGGCGTCAGGCAGGTGCCGACCGCGACCGCGACGGCGCCGATGGGCCGGTCGTGCGCCGAGCGGCGGCCTTCGCGCTCTCCTGCTGCTGTGCGAGGCGCCGCATGGTCAGGATCAGGGGGTCCGCGAGGAGCGTCCCGACCACGACCTGCCGCATCGCGGCGGCCGCTCCCTCCGGCACGGAGGCTACGTCCGCGGCGGCGATCGTCTCGCAGCCCCGCGCGTACGCGTCCAGGAGGTCGTCGGTGAAGACGACGCCGGCGGTATCGGCCGCGCGGAGCTGGTCGGCGAGGCGTACGACGAGCGCATCGTCCTCGTCGCAGTGCCAGCCGCGGGACCTGGCAAGGCGGGTGGCGCGGCGGACCCACTGGTCGGGCTCGCCGTCAGGCGCCGGGCGCGGGCTCGGCGCCCCGTTGGCGCGCCGGTCCTCGTCGAGGAGGAGCGCGTGCTGCGCGGCACCGAGGAGCTCGTGCCAGGAGGAGGGCGGGTTGTCGAGCGCGGCGAGTACCTGGCGCACAGCGGCGAGGCTGAGCGAGGCGGACTCGGTGAGCGCGCGGACGAGCCGCACGCGCTCGACGTGGGTCTCGTCGTACTGCGCCTGCGTGCGGGCGGTCGCAGCACCCGGGGGCAGCAGACCCTCGCGGAGGTAGTACTTCAGGGTCGCGACCGGCACGCCCGTCCGTTCGGCCAGCATCGAGATCCGCACGTTCCTCCTCAGCTTTGATCTCAGCCTTGACATTGGAGACTACCACTATCCAATAATGGAGAGTCGAACTATCCAATGGTCGAAGGAGTACTGCTATGACCGAGCTGACGACGCACCAGCACGACGGCGACCTCGCCGTCTTCCTCATCGGCGCCCGGGTCAACCGGCTCTGGCGCCCCGACGGCTGGCTCCCCGCGTTCGCGGCGATGGGCCCGATGCTGGCCGAGCTGTGGAAGGACCCCTCCTCGGGTTTCCTGCACGCCCGGACCGTCATCGACGGCGACCTGCGTGGAGTCACGGTGATCCAGTACTGGCGCAGCGCGGAGGACATCTACCGCTATGCGAACGCCGAGGACCACTCCCACCGCCCTGCCTGGCTTGCCTTCTACCGGCGCGCCAAGAAGGTCCCCGGCGCCGTCACCATCTGGCACGAGACGTACTCCGTGCCCGCCGGCGGGCACGAGAGTCTCTACGGGGACGCACCGAAACCGATCGGTCTCGCTCGCGCCACGGGCAGCATCCCGGCGCGGCGCCGTGGGCGCACCGCCCGCGAACGGATCCGAAGCCAGGTCCGTCCGGAGAACTGAGTCCGCCTACCGGTGAGCCGTGTATCGGAGCCGGTAGAGCGGGTTACACCGGCTGCGCGTCCTTCGGGTTGTCGCGGGGGAGCAGCAGCACCGTGCCGATCATCAGCGCGGCGGTGCCGACCACGCACCAGAACACCAGGTGTATGGCGGTGGCCAGGCCGGGGCCCTCCGGCGTCCCGTCCGCCCCGACGGTGGTCACGGCGTTCACCACCGCCCCCAGCGCGGCCACGCCCACCGCCTGCCCGATCGACCGGGCGAACATGTTGGTCGCCGTCACCGCGCCACGCTCGTTCCAGCCCACGCTGTGCTGCGCGGCCAGCAGCGTCGGCACGGCCACGAGACCCATGCCCAGCCCGATCACGAAGACCGCGGCGGAGATGTGCCAGACCTGGGAGCCGGCGTCGAGGGTGAGCGTGAGCAGCGCGCCGGCCAGCACGATCACCGCGCCGATGACGGCGGTCCACCGGAACCCGATCGCCAGGTAGATCCGGCCCGACACGGTGGCCGCCAGCGGCCAGCCCACCAGGAGCGAGGCCAGGGCGAACCCTGCTATGAGCGGCCCGACGCCGAGCACGCCCTGCGCGAAGATCGGCACGTACGTGGACAGCCCGAGCGTGATGACGCCGACGCCGAGCCCGGCCGCCGTCGACGCGCCGACCACCCGGCGCCGCAGCAGTCCCAGGTCGAAGATGGGGTGCGCGCTCCGGCGGGCCGACACGACGAACGCCGTGAGCAGCACCACCGCGGCTGCGAAGATCCCCACGGACTCCACCGACGCCCAGCCCCAGGCGTGCCCGCCCTCGAGCAGGCCCAGCACCAGGGCGGTGCTCCCGCCGGTCAGCAGGGCGGCGCCGACGTAGTCGATCGGCTCGCGCTGACCCTCGCGCGCCTTCTCCTGGAACCGGCGCCAGAGGACGACGGCGGCCACGGCGGCGATCGGCACGTTGACCCAGAAGATCCAGCGCCAGCTCACGAACTGGCTGAACACGCCGCCGAGGGTCGGGCCGAGCACCGACGAGGCGGCCCACACGCTCGCGAGGTACCCCTGGATCTTGGCCCGCTCGGCGAGGCTGTAGATGTCGCTGGCGATGGTCATCGACATCGGCATGATCGCGCCGGCTCCCAGGCCCTGCAGCACCCGGAACCAGATCAGTGCGGGCATGCTCCAGGCGACGGCGCACAGCACCGAGCCGACCAGGAACAGCCCGATCCCGAGCATCATCACGTTCTTGCGCCCGAACACGTCGGCCAGGCGCCCGTACAGCGGGACGGTCACGGCCTGCGCCAGCGTGTATGCCGAGAACAGCCACGGGACCTGCTCGAACGCGCCGAGCTCGCGCGCGACGGTGGTCGAGGCGGTGGCGAGGATCGTGACGTCCAGGGCGACCAGCGCCGTCGAGAGCATCAGCGCGCCGAGGATGGGGCCGCGGTCGCCGCGCAGGCCGAGCCGCGTGTCGGTGGCGCTGGTGGACGCTGCGGTCATGTCTGGGGCTCCCGGGTGCGCTGCACGACACATGCAAAGTTGCCTGGGGCACCGCATATTCCCGGTGCCGGGCCGCGGAGGCTACTTCGGGCGGTTGCCGGGCCAGCCCTCCGGGACGGGTCCGTGCCCGCGGTCGGGTACGGACTCGGCGACGCGGCCGATCGTGTCCAGGAAGGCGCCGACATCGGCCTCCTCCTTGCCTATCGCGTTCCGCAGCGTCCGGTCGAACCCGATCGCCGCGGACTTGAGCTCTTGATAAAGCCTCTCACCCGCGTCGGTGACCTCGATGCGCTGCACCCTGCGGTTCGACTCCTCGCGGGTGCGGACCACGAGCCCGCGGTTCTCCATCCCGCGCAGGTGGTGCGTCAGGGTGGCCTCCCGGATGCCGACGGCGTACGCGAGCTCGCGCTGCGTGGCCGGCGTGCCCTGGTGCAGGGCGAGCAGGATGTGCCAGACCTGCCAGCTGCCGCCGTGCTCGGACAGCAGCGCGTCGAACGCTCGCATCACACGCTGCACGGACTGCCACATCGTGGGGACGACGGGGAGCAGCCCGGGCCGGCTCGGCCCCGTCCCGTCGTTCGTGCCGCCTGGTTCGCCGTCGGGCTGCCCGCTTGGTTGCATGGACCGAGGGTAGTTCGGCTGACGCCGAAATGCATTGACGGCTAATGCTTAGATCTCTAACGTTATCCACGGCAAGTTCGGTATCTACTCGGAGGCGCAACGATGGCCACGCAAGAAACCAACACCAGCACCACTACGACACAGCTCTCGCCCGAGGCGCTCGACAAGGCCCTGGCCCCGCTCGCGGCCGCCCTCGGCGACCGCCTGCTCACTCCCACGGTCGACGGGTTCGCCGAGGCCGCCGCCGTGTTCATGGGCGGCCCGGAGCGGACTCCGGCCGCGATCGCACGGGTGCGGACCAGCGACGAGGTCGCGGCGGTCGTCGCCGTCGCCCGCGACGCCGGCCTGCCGCTCGCCGTGCGCGGCGGGGGCCACAGCTACGCCCGGCACGGCCTGGCCGACGGCGGGCTCGTCCTGGACACGCGACTGATGGACGGCATCGAGATCGACGCGGACGGCGGCGTCGCGCACGCGCAGGGCGGAGTCCTCGCCGGCGCCTACATCACGGCGGCCGCCGAGCACGGCCTGGCCACCGGGTTCGGCGACACCGGGACCGTCGGCATCACGGGCCTCGCGCTCGGCGGCGGCATCGGCTTCCTCAGCCGGCTCCACGGTCTCACCCTCGACAACCTGCTGGGCGCCGAAGTGGTCCTCGCCGACGGTCGAGTGGTGCAGGCCGACGCCGACGAGAACCCGGACCTCTACTGGGCGCTGCGGGGCGGAGGCGGCAACTTCGGCGTCGTGACCCGGCTCGACCTGCGGCTGCGCGAGCTGCCGGTGGTCACGGGCGGCATGCTCGGGTGGGCCGCCGACCCGGGCACGCTCGCCGCGGTCCTGGCGACCGTGGCCGAGGCGCCCGCCGAGCTGTCGGGCATGGTCAACGTGATGGTCGCCCCGCCCCTGCCCATGCTGCCGGCTGAGCTGCACGGCAAGCCGCTCGTCATGGCGCTGGTCTGCTTCGCCGGCCCGGCGTCCGAGGCGGAGCCGGTGCTCGCGCGCCTGCGCGCGCTCGGCACCCTGCTCGACAGCGTGCGCGAGATCTCCTATCCCGAGATGTTCGCGGGCCCGGGCGGCCCGGAGGGTGGGGCTCCTGCCGACGCGCGAACCGGCTTCCTCGGCGAGGGCGTCTGGGCGCCCGACGAGGCGTGGGCCGCGGCCGTCATCGAGGCGGTGTCAGGCGCGTCGCACGGGCCTGCCGTGGTGAACCTGCGGCCCATGGGCGGCGCGATCGCCGGCACGGACACCTCCGCGACGGCCTTCGCGCACCGTGACGCCGCCTGGATGGTCACCGTGCAGGGGATGACGATGAGTCTCGACGGCGTGCCCGCGCTGGGCGAGTGGGTGGCGTCGGCCTCGGACGCGCTCGGCGTGTCCGGACGCGGGTACGTGAACTTCATGACGTCCACGACGCCGCAGGACGTGCGCAACGCCTACCCCGAGGCGACCCTGGCCCGGCTACGCGAGGTGAAGCGGGTCTACGACCCGAGCAACCTGTTCGCGTCGAACCACAACGTGGCGCCGTGAGGTAGCGCTTAAGCGATTCGGATCATTGTCCGGCCGGCGTCCGCGCTCCGAGGATCGAGCACACCGATCTCACGGAAGAACCGACGAAGGAGCCGGACGTGACACTCAACAAGACACTCGGCCGGGTCCGGGCGACGGCGCTGGCCGTCGCCCTGGGCCTGCTCGTGGCGGCGGCCATCGTGGTCGTGCAGCCGAACCCGCCCGCGGCGTACGCGCACGGCGGCCTCACCTACCCCGCCACCCGCACCTACGCGTGCTACGTGGACGGGATCGAGAACGGCCAGGGCGGCGACCTCAACCCGCAGAACCCGATGTGCCAGAACGCGTTGGCTGTCAACGGCAACTACCCGTTCTACAACTGGTTCGGCAACCTGCTCAGCAACGCGGACGGGAACCACCAGGAAGTCGTCCCGGACGGGAACCTGTGCGGTCCGCAGGAGTCGTTCTCCGCCTTCCGCGAGCCGGGCGCCCAGTGGCCGACGACGGCGCTCACCGCAGGCCAGACGATCACGTTCCAGTACAACGCCTGGGCCAAGCACCCCGGCACGTGGTCGCAGTACATCACCAAGGACGGCTGGGACCCGGACCAGCCGCTGGCCTGGGACGACCTCGAGCCCGTGCCGTTCAACGAGGTGACAAACCCGGCCCTGCGCCCGGGCGGCCCGCAGGGCGACGAGTACTACTGGGACGCCACGCTGCCGAACAAGTCGGGATACCACATCATCTACTCGATCTGGACCCGGTCGGACAGCCCGGAGGCGTTCTACAACTGCGCGGACGTGGTCTTCGGCTGATCGGTCGCGGCGGGCTCAGCTGGGTCGTCCAGCCCAGGAGCAGGTACCGGCTCAGCTCGAGTCAGGCGGCGGGCACCGGGGCGTCGTCCAGGAGCTCCACGAGGTGCGGGGCCGGCGAGTCCTGGCGTTCCCCCGTGTTGGTGACCACCGAGACCACCCAGTCCGCGGCGCCGTCCTGTGCGACCGGGACCGCCACCAGCCGGGCCGCCTGCGGCTTGGCGGCGACGTGCCGGGGCACGAGCGCGACGCCGAGGCCGCGGTCGACCAGATCGAGCAGCGTGTGTACGTCGTTGACGGTGAACCGCACCCGGCGGTGCACGCCCCGCGCGGCGAAGGCGTCGTCGTTGAGCTGCCGCACCGCCCAGGACGGGTGGAAGTCGATGAAGCTCTCGCCGCCGAGCTCGTCCCGGTCCACGCCCGGGCGGGACGCCAGCGGGTGCTCCGGCGGGCACAGCAGCACCACCGGCTCCTGGCCCAGCACGGTGCGCGGCAGCACGCCCACGTGGTCGGGCGTGGCGACGAACGCGGCGTCCAGGTCGCCGTCGCGCACCCCGGCCAGCAGCTCGTGCGAGCCCGCCTGGGTGAACGCGATCTCCACGCGCGGGTAGCGGCGGTGGAAGCGTTCGAGCAGCGAGGAGACGTCGACGACGCCGAGGCACTGTTCCGCCCCGACCCGCAGCGTCCCCGCGAGCTCGCGCGAGACCTGCACCACCGCATCGCGCGCTTCCGTCGCGGAGGAGAGCATGGTGCGGGCGAAGGGCAGCAGCGCCAGGCCGGCCTCGGTGGGCTCGACCTTGCGCGTGGTCCGAGTGAACAGCTTGGTGCCCAGCTCGACCTCGAGGTTGCGGATCGCGGCGGACAGCCCGGACTGGGAGACGCCGGTGACCTCCGCGGCCCGGGTGAACTGCCGCTCGTCCGCCAGGGCGACGAGGTATTCCATCTGACGCAGTTCCATTGAGCACTACCAGTTCTAGGAATGATGATGAGGAGTTGTTGGACTTCTAGGTTATCGCTTCCTAGTCTCGGTTCCGAACCCGTCGCGACACGAGGAGAAACAACAACTCATGCAGCACCGCATACTCGCAACGCGCAAGATTGGCGGCCGGGCCGTCTCGGCGATCGGCCTCGGCGGCATGCCGATGTCCATCGAGGGACGCCCCGACCGCGACCGCTCGATCGCCACGATCCATGCCGCCGTCGACGCCGGCGTCACCTTCATCGACACCGCCGATGCCTACCACCTGCATGCCGACGAGGTGGGCCACAACGAGGAGCTCATCGCCGAGGCCCTGCGGTCCTACGGCGGCGACACCTCCGGCGTCCTCGTCGCCACCAAGGGCGGGCACCTGCGGCCCGGCGACGGGTCCTGGACCAAGGACGGGCGGCCGGAGTACCTCAAGGAGGCCGCGAAGGCGTCGGCCAAGCGGCTCGGGGTCGAGGCCATCGGCCTCTACCAGTTCCACCGGCCCGACCCGGACGTGCCCTACGGCGACTCGGTGGGCGCGATCCGCGACCTGCTCGACGAGGGCGTCATCGAGATGGCCGGCATCTCCAACGCGAACCCGGACCAGATCCGCGAGGCGAACGACATCCTGGGCGGCCGCCTGGTGTCGGTGCAGAACCAGTTCTCGCCGCGCTTCCGCTCCTCGCTGCCCGAGCTGGAGCTGTGCGCCGAGCTCGGCATCGCGTTCCTGCCGTGGAGCCCGCTCGGTGGCATCTCGCTGGCCCGCTCGGGCGCGCTCGGCACCGAGTACTCGGCGTTCCTCGAGGTGGCGGAGGCGCACGGCGTCTCCCCGTTCCAGGTGACGCTCGCCTGGGAGCTGGCGCTGGCGCCCGTCGTCGTGCCGATCCCTGGGGCGTCGCGGCCCGCGAGCATCACCGACTCCGCCGCCGCGGCGGAGCTTCGGCTCACAGCCGACGAGGTCGCGCGGCTCTCCGCGGCCTGAGCGACGTCGTCGACGTACCGACCAGCGCGGCCGAGCAGCGCCGCCCGACCCATCCACAGGAGAGAACTGCCGTGAAGACCTTCACCCTGCCGGGGACGGAGCTCACCGTCCCGAACGTCGTCCTGGGCCTCATGCGCATCCAGGAGAAGACGGACGAGGAGGTGCGCACCCTGGTCAAGACCGCCCGGGACGCCGGGATCTCGTTCTTCGACCACGCCGACGTGTACGGCTCCGCCCTGCACGGGTGCGAGACGCGGTTCGCCGAGGCGATGCAGCTGACGTCGTCCGAGCGCGAGCAGATAGTGCTCCAGACGAAGGCAGGCATCGTGCGCGAGGGGCCGTACTTCGACTTCTCGTACGAGCACATCATCGAGTCCGTCGAGGGCTCGCTGGCCGCGCTCGGCACCGACTACATCGACATCCTGCTGCTGCACCGCCCGGACGCCCTCGTGGAGCCCGACGAGGTGGCGCGCGCGTTCGACGAGCTGTCGGCGGCGGGCAAGGTGCGCTCGTTCGGCGTCTCGAACCACACGCCCGGCCAGATCGAGCTGCTGCGCAAGTCCGTGTCGCAGCCGATCGTCGCCAACCAGCTCCAGCTCTCCGTCACGCACGCCCCGCTCGTGGCGCAGGGGGTGGCCGCGAACATGCAGGGGCTGGACCAGTCGATCAGCCGCGACTCCGGCACGCTCGACTACTGCCGCCTGAACGACATCACCGTGCAGGCCTGGTCGCCGTTCCAGGCGGGGTTCTTCAACGGGGTGTTCCTCGGCTCGCCGGACTACCCCGAGCTGAACGCCACGATCGACCGGCTCGCCGCCAAGTACGACGTGCCGGCCATCGCCATCGCGACCGCCTGGATCACGCGCCACCCGGCACAGATGCAGGTGGTGCTCGGGACCACCAACCCGGACCGCGTCGCGGGCGCCGCGCTCGGCTCGGACGTGCCGCTCACGCGCGCCGAGTGGTACGAGATGTTCCGCACGGCGGGCTACCGGGTCCCGTAGCTCAGGCTTCGGGGCGCAGGCGCCTCGGGAGCTTCGCCACGACGGCGGTGTACGAGATGTCGACGAGCTCCTCGAGCTCGTCGTCGGGCACGACGCCGTCGTCGTGGCGCACCGTGATCCAGCCGTGCCGGCCGATGTACGCCATGGTCGAGACGTGGTCCGGGTAGCGGTCGTACCACTCGCGGGCCTCGTCGGTGGATCGGGCCACCTTCACGCCCAGCGTCTCCGTGCCCACGAACGCGAAGATCTTGCCGCCCACCTTCAGGACGCCGCCGCCCTCGCCCCAGGGGTCGGTGTCCTCGGCGCCGGGCAGCGCGAGACACAGGTCGAGAAGCTCGGCGGACTGCATGCCGACCACGATATCCGCGGCCGGACGGCCCGGCGGATGCGGACTGGGTGGTCTTGGGGTCAGCGGGGTGGGGGAGCGGCCTGCGTCGCGTACGCGTCCCAGCCCTGGTCGAGGACTCGGAACCCCGTGCTGAGCATCCCGTCCGGGTCGGCGCTGTCCGAGGCGAGGAGCGGGATCTGGAGCGCGAACCGTACGTAGACCCGCACCTCGTCGCTCGGCTCCGCCCGCCCGAGCTCCTGGGCGACGGCGTCCGCGAGGGCATCCTCGTGGCGTAGCCACATCCGGGACGCGTGGTTCATCAGCGACGGGGTCGACTCCATCAGCTTGAGCACCCGAGCCCCGTTCGGCCGCGACGCCATCTCGGCGAGCTCGGCGCGGTAGTGGTCCCGCAGCGCCGTCGAGATGGACGTGCCGGCGGGCCTGTCGCGGATCGCGGAGACGAGCCGTTCGTGCTGCGTGGCCTCGTCGCCGAAGAGGAGCGCCTCCTTCTGCGGGAAGTGCGCGAACACGGTCGTCGGGGACACGTCCGCCTTGTCGGCGATCTCGCGCACGCTCACGTCGTCGAAGCCGCGCGCCAGGAACAGCTCGGTCGCCGCGTCGACGATCGTCTTGCGCGTGGCTGCCTTCTTGCGTTCCCGGCGTCCCAGGGGGTCTGCGTTGGCCATGCCGCCGACATTACTGTATCGGCCGCGAAACTGGCTTGACACCAAAACTGGTATCGATACAGTTATTGAGTTGGACCAGTGAACCATGAGCCAGGAGAGAAGAAGCCCTTGAACCCTGCAGAACCGGAGACGCTCGCCCCCGAGGCGCGTCGGACTGCGCAACGCCCAGCCGCCGGACTGGTGCTCATCGCAGCGGCGGTGATCTTCTTCCTCGCCGAGTTCATCGCTGCCGCGGCGTGGACGGATCCGCCCTACAGCTACACGTACCACTACATCAGCAACCTCGGGGTAAGCGGCCCCTCGGAAGCGCTCGGCCAGCTCATGTACTCGCCGCTCGCCTGGGTCATGAACGCCGGCTTCTTCCTCTTCGGGGTCCTGGCGTTCGCCGGCGTCGCCATGCTCAGGGGTCTGCGCGGCTGGCGCCGCTGGGCGGCGCTCGTGCCGGCGGCAGCTCTGGCCGCCGGCGGCGTCCTGCTGGCGTTCTTCCCCGGATCCGCCGAGGCGATGCAGGACGGCACCGACGCGTATCACGGGCTGGGAGCCATGGCGGCCATCGTCGGCGGCAACGTGCTGGTCATCGTCCTCGGACGCGCGCACCAGCTCATCGGCGTGCCCCGGGGGCCGGCGAGGGCCATGGTCGCGCTCGGCGTGTTCGGCCTGGTCTCGCTGGTCGGCTTCCTCGCCCTCGCCGGCTCCGGCACCAACATCCTGATCGGTCTGGTCGAACGCTGCGCCGTCTACCCGCTCCTATTCGGCCTCATCTGCGCGGCCACCCCCTCCCTGCGTCGTTGAGTGCTGGGTATTTGTCGGCTCGAAACGTTTCGAGCCGACAAATACCCAGCAC
>NZ_JBHUUX010000008.1:0-177059 GCF_042670845.1 Promicromonospora sp. NPDC057138
GTCGCACTCTGAGCGCTCAGAGTGCGACTACTCCTACGTTCGGCCACCTCGGACGCCCGCGGCGCCTGCCCGTGCGCAGCACGTGGACGGCGCGGCACCGCGGCGCGCCGCTCCGGCAGACTGGTGCCCGTGAAGCGACTCATCGTGACCGACGTGGACTCGACCTTCTTCCGCCAGGAGGTCATCGAGCTCATCGCCGAGCATGCCGGCACCCGCGACGAGGTCGCCGCCGTCACCGAGCGGGCCATGCGCGGCGAGCTGGACTTCGCGGCGTCGTTGCGCGAACGGGTGGCGACCCTCGCGGGCGTGCCCGTCGCGGCCCTGGACAAGGTGCGCGCCGCCGTCGAGCTGACGCCGGGCGCCCGCGAGCTGGTGGCCGAGTGCCAGGCGCGCGGCTGGGCGTTCGGGCTGGTGTCGGGCGGTTTCGCCGAGATCGTCGAGCCCATCGCGGCTGAGCTCGGGATCGAGCTGGTTCGGGCCAACCGGCTGGAGGTCGCCGACGGCGTGCTGACCGGCCGCACCGTCGGACCGGTGATCGACCGCGCGGCCAAGGCCGCGACGCTGCGCGAGTGGGCCGCAGCGCTGGACATCCCGCTGGAGCACACGGTCGCCGTGGGCGACGGTGCGAACGACCTCGGCATGATCGAGATCGCGGGCGTCGGCGTAGCGTTCAACGCCAAGCCGATAGTCCGGAAACAGGCCCCCCACTCGATAGAGACCCGCCTGGACAAGGTCCTGGATCTCCTCTGAAGCCACCTGTCAGACGCCGACGGACGTGTCAGACGCTCAGATCACTCAAGTGACCTGTACGTCTGACACGTCCGTCGGGGTCTGACACTTCCGGTCAGGCGGGGCGGGTTACCTCTCTGAGGCGTGCACTCTTGCGGTCCCAGTCCGACCAGTCGAGGTCGGACTCCAGGACGGAGTACGTCGCCGTCGGGACGCCCACGCGGACCTGCGCGAGCGCGCCGTCCTCCGAGCCCGGACCGGCCAGGAGCTCGGCCGTGCCCGCCATCGCAGGCTCGTGGCCGATCACCAGGACGGTCCGGGTGGCGGGGTCGAGCCCGCGGACCAGCGCGAGGACGCCACGCGGCATCGCCCCCAGCAGGTCGTCGGTGAAGGCCACCGGCGGCTCGCCCAGGTGCTTGCGCGCGAGGTCCCACGTCTGACGCGTGCGTACCGCCCCGGAGACGAGGACGGCGTCGGGCACGAGGCCGGCCGCGACCAGCGCCGCGCCGACCTTCACTGCCTGGTCCCGGCCACGCAGGGCGAGTGGCCGCTTCTCGTCGGGAAGTTCCGACGGCGGCTCCGCCTTCGCGTGCCGGAGCAACACAAGACGGCGCCGCACTGGCTCCGTTGTGGGCTCCGTGCCCGACGCTCTGCCCATCAGTGCCTCCTGCCCATCTATTGACCCATGGCGTGCACGCCGCCGTCGACGTGCACGATCTCGCCGGTGGTCGCCGGGAACCAGTCCGACAGCAGGGCGCACACGGCACGCGCCGCCGGCTCCGCGGTGGTCTGGTCCCAGCCGAGCGGGGCTCGGGTCGGCCAGGCGTCCTCCATCGTCGCGAAGCCCGGGATGGACTTGGCGGCGGTGGTCCGGATCGGCCCTGCCGAGACGAGGTTGCAGCGGATTCCTTCAGGACCGAGGTCGCGCGCCAGGTAGCGGTTCGCGGACTCGAGGCCTGCCTTGGCCACGCCCATCCAGTCGTACACGGGCCAGGCGAACTGCGCGTCGAACGTCAGGCCGACGACGGCGCCGCCGTCCGTCATCAGGGGCTTGGCCGCCACGGCGATCGACTTGTACGAGAACGTGGAGACGTGCAGCGCGGTGGCGACGTCCTCCCAGGTGCCCGTGAGGAAGTTGCCGCCCATGACGGACTGCGGCGCGAACCCGATCGAGTGCACGACGCCGTCGAGCCGGTCGAAGCCCGCCGCGCGCACGGCGTCGGCCAGACCGTCGAGGTTCTCCTGGCTGGTCGCGTCCAGCTCGACCACCGGCGCCTCGACCGGAAGCCGCTTCGCGAAGGCCTGCGTCAGCTTCATCTGCCGCCCGAAGGACGAGAGAACCACCTCGGCGCCCTCCTCCTGAGCGAGGCGGGCGGCGTGGAATGCGATCGACGAGTCCGTCAGCACGCCCGTGATGAGCAGCTTCTTACCTTCGAGGAGACCCATGTTGTCCTTCCGATCGGGCGCAGGCGTGCCAAGGCAACCCCTGCGCTGGGTGTGAGCGTAATGCGGATGACGGCGTGGAACGAAACTCCGCGCCGTGTTGGATGTCGTGAATGTTAGATATGTTCGGGCAAAACCGCTGGTAGCGGCGCCAGAGTACGGCTCAGTGCCCCATCCCGAGGCCACCGTCGACCGGGATGACCGCGCCGGTGACGTAGCCCGCGGCGTCGGACGCGACGAACGACACCACCGCCGCCACCTCGTCCGGCGAGGCGAAGCGGGCCGCCGGGATCGTCTTCAGGTAGCCGTTGCGCACGCCCTCGGGCAGCTTGGCGGTCATGTCGGTCTCGACGTAGCCCGGCGCGACGACGTTCGCCGTGATGCCGCGCGCGCCCAGCTCACGGGTGATCGAGCGGGCCATGCCCACCAAGGCGGCCTTCGACGAGGAGTAGTTCACCTGGCCGGCCCCGCCGGACATGCCCACGATCGAGCCGACCAGCACGATGCGGCCCTTGCGCGCCCGGATCATGCTCTTCGACGCGCGGCGCACACAGCGGAACGTGCCGGTGAGGTTCACGTTCACCACCGACTCGAAGTCCTCGTCGCTCATGCGCATGAGGAGCTGGTCCTTGGTCACGCCGGCGTTGGCCACGAGCACCTCGACGGGACCCATGTCCTTCTCGATCGCGGCGAACGCGGCGTCGACCGCGTCGGAGTCGGTGACGTCCGCCACGTAGGCCTCGACACCCTTGGGCAGGTCGCCGCCGCGGTAGATGGTGGCGACGCGGTCGCCGTCGGCCACGAAACGCTCGGCGATGGCGCGGCCGATGCCGCGGGCGGCCCCCGTCACGACGACTACACGGCCGGTGGGACCTGCTGCGATGCTCTGAGTGGCGGGCATAGTGGTCACCTGAACTCCTCGATGCTGGGATGGCGTAAGTTCGCATGAGGCCGCTCGAGGCTGGGGGGCAGCGGCCGGTACCTGGGTCGATCCGGGTCCGCTGCGACGCTACCCCGCGCGTCGGGTGCGCGCCGCGCGCGCCGGGCCACAGGGATCCACCGGTCCTTGTCGGTTTTCTACAACAACCACCCGCGGCTCGCCACCGTGGGCGGACGCCGGAGCGGTGCCGGAGGGCGTGCCCGACGGCGTCCGGGCGGACGTAGACTGACGGAATGAGCGAGCCGGTCCCGTCCATCACCTCGGCCCCCGAGCCGTTGGCGGTCGACCAGGCACGCCGCACGCGCAGCTACTTCATCCAGATGTCGATCCGCGTGGTCTGCATCATCGGCGCCGTGCTGGTGGACGGCTGGGTCCGGTGGGCGCTCGTCGCCGCCGCGGTGGTGCTGCCGTACTCGGCGGTGCTCATCGCCAACGCCGGGCGGGACCATTCCGAGCACGACACCTCCCCCGTGACGCCCGTGGCCGCGCCTGAGCTTACCGAGCTGCCCGCCCCCGACTCCCCGGACGTGGTGGACGAGGTCCCCGATGCCCCGACCGCCCCCGCCACCCCCGGTGCGTCCGGTGCGCCCGGCGCGCCCGGCGCGCCCGGTGTGCCCGGTGCCGGCCGCGTCATCGACCACGTGGACGACTGAGAGAACGCCAGATGGACCTCCTCGGCCTCTCCGGCCCCGCGCCCGACCCCGTGCCCGACGGCGAGCTGATCTGCAGCGCCAAGGGCTGCCGCGCGCAGGCGGCGTGGGGCCTGCTCTGGAACAACCCGAAGCTGCACACGCCCGAGCGGCGGAAGGTATGGCTCGCGTGCGACGACCACCGCGAGCACCTCGAGCAGTTCCTGGCGTCGCGGGCGTTCTGGAAGCAGACGGTGGCGGTGGCCGAGCTGGACCGGGTGTCGTGAGCGGCAGCGCTGTGTCCGGCTCCTCACACGCGGCCGACGAGTCCCGCGGCCCCCGCACCACCCGGCAGTGGGTGATCCTCGCGGTAGCCGCCGTGGTCCTCGCCGCGCTGTGCCTCGTTGCCGGGCGCTGGCAGTGGAACCGGTCCGAGGCCCGCAACGCCGAGATCGACCTCGTCAACGCCAACTGGTCGGCGCCGGCCGTGCCCGTGGACGAGGTCCTGGACGGTCCCGGCGCGGTCGTGCCGGGCAACGAGATCTGGCAGCAGGTGGAGCTCGAGGGCCAGTACGTCACCGACGCGACAGTGCTGCTGCGCAACCGGCCCGTCGGCGGGCAGGGCGGGTACCACGTGCTCGTCCCGTTCGAGGCGCGGCTGCCCGGGCAGGACATCGTCATGGTCATCGACCGCGGGTTCGTGCCGCTCGGCGCCGACGCGTCCCGACCCGACGCCGTCCCGGCGCCGCCGTCGGGCACCGTGACCGTCACGGCGTCCCTGCGGGCCGACGAGCCCGCCTCCGACCGCCACGCGCCGCCCGGGCAGGTGCAGGCCATCTCGACCGAGCAGGTGCTCGCTGCGGGGCCCGACGGCGGCGCGTGGGCCGAGGGCCGCACCGTCGGCGCGTACGGCGCGCTGCGCGCCGAGGATCCCGCGCCCGGGACCATGCTCGCCGCCCTGCCCAAGCCGGACACCGACCCGGGGTCGCACCTGTCCTATGCGTTCCAGTGGTGCATCTTCGCGATCGGCTCGATCGGCGGATACATCCTGCTGTGGCGCCGGGAGCGCGGGGCGCTCCGCGGCGAGACGGTGTCGGCGGGCGACCTGCTCCTCGCGTCCGGCGACGGTTCGGACGCCGACGGCGTGCGGGCGCGTCGTCCGGCCCGCGACCGCCGTCCGACCGCGGAGGACGAAGAAGACGCCCTCATCGAGGCGCAGCTCCGCTGACACCCGTCGCCGAAGTAGAGCGTGTGTCCGGACGCGCGCTCTACTTCGGCGACGCGCGGCACGCGAGATAGAGCGTGTGTCCGGCTTCGGCGAAGCCGGGGTCAGGCGAGGGAGACGAGCTCCTGGTAGCTGTCGTTCCAGAGGTCCTCGTCGCCGTCGGGCAGCAGCAGGACGCGCTCGGGCTCCAGGGCCTCGACGGCGCCGTCGTCGTGGGTCACCATCACGACCGCGCCCTCATACGTCTTGAGCGCCCCGAGGATCTCGGCGCGGGAGGCGGGGTCGAGGTTGTTGGTGGGCTCGTCGAGCAGCAGCACGTTCGCGCCCGAGACCACGATCGTGGCCAGCGCCAGGCGCGTCTTCTCGCCGCCGGAGAGCACGTTGGCGGGCTTGTCGGCGTCGTCCCCGCTGAACAGGAACGAGCCGAGCACCGAGCGGACCTGCGTGTCCGTGAGGTCGGGCGCGGCGTGCCGCAGGTTCTCGACGACGGTCGCGTCCATGTCGAGCGTGTCGTGCTCCTGGGCGTAGTAGCCGAGCTTGAGGCCGTGGCCGGGCTCGACCTCGCCGGTGTCCGCCGCCTCGACGCCCGCCAGGATGCGCAGGAGGGTCGTCTTGCCGGCGCCGTTGAAGCCGAGGATCACGACGCGTGACCCGCGGTCGATCGCCAGGTCGACCCCGGCGAACACCTCCTGCGACCCGTACGCCTTGGACAGCCCGCTCGCGGTCAGGGGCGTGCGCCCGCAGGGCGCCGGCGTCGGGAAGCGGAGCTTGGCCACGCGGTCGGAGACGCGCTCGGCCTCCAGGCCGGACATCATCTTCTCGGCGCGCTTGATCATGTTCTGCGCGGCGGTCGCCTTGGTCGCCTTGGCGCGCATCTTCTCGGCCTGGGCGAGCAGCGTGCCCGCCTTCTTCTCGGCGTTCGCCCGCTCCCGCCGACGACGCCGCTCGTCCGTCTCGCGCTGCTCGAGATAGCCGTCCCAGCCCAGGTTGTACTGGTCGAGCTCGCCCCGGTTCGCGTCCAGGTGGAACACCTTGTTCACGATGGCGCGCAGCAGGTCGGTGTCGTGGCTGATCACGATGAACCCGCCGTTGTACGCCCGCAGGTAGTCGCGCAGCCAGATGATGGAGTCGGCGTCCAGGTGGTTGGTGGGCTCGTCCAGGAGCAGCGTCTCGACGCCGCTGAACAGGATCCGCGCCAGCTCGATCCGGCGGCGCTGGCCACCGGAGAGCGTGCCGAGCGGCTGGGCCAGCACGCGCTCGTCCAGGCCCAGGTTCGCCGTGATGATCTGCGCCTCCGACTCGGCGGCGTACCCGCCGGCGGCCAGGAAGCGCGTCTCCAGCTTCGGGTAGCGCTCCATCGCGGCCTCGTGCGTCGCGGGGTCCGCCGACGCCATCTCGGCCTCGGCCTGGCGCATCTTCGCGATGATCTTGTCCAGGCCGCGCGCGGACAGCACGCGGTCCATCGCGAGGATCTCGAGGTCGCCCGTGCGGGGGTCCTGCGGCAGGTAGCCGATGTCGGTGCCGCGCACGATCTGCCCGCCCGTCGGCTGGGTCTCGCCCGCGAGGGTCTTGGTCAGCGTGGTCTTGCCGGCGCCGTTACGACCCACCAGGCCGATCCGGTCGCCCGAGGCGACGCGGAAGGTCGCCTCGCTCAGCAGCACGCGCGCGCCGACGCGCAGCTCGACGCCATGGGCAGTGATCACGCAGGTGTTCCTCACGGTCAGGGGGGTGGGTGCTTCGTCGTCCGGCCCACGGCGGCGGGGGCCGCTCCAGTCTAGTGCCCCTCGTCCAGGGATTACGGTGCGTTGCCTCACGTCGTCCCAGCCGGTACCTTCGCGTCTGGTACTACGTTGTACCACCACGCACCACTCCGTCAGCGACGACGCGGAGGCCACGTCACCGACGACGTGGCCCGACCGCCCGAAGGGATGAGACACATGGAGATACGGTTCGTCGCCGTGCTCGCCTCGCTCGCACTGGTCCTCGGCGCCACCGCCCTGCCCGACGGCGGGAGCACCGCCCACGCCGCGGCCGCACCGCCGCCGTCGGACAGGACATCGCCGTCCGGCACCACCTTCACCAACCCCATCACCGAGCCGTTCGCCGACACCTACGCCGACCCCGCGGTGATCCGCGGCAAGGACGGCTGGTGGTACCTGTACGCGACGAGCGACCCGCTGGTCTCGGGCGGGCCGTTCGGGAACATGCACGTGTCCAGGTCGCGGGACCTGGAGTCGTGGGAGTACGTGGGCACGATCTTCGACGGCGGGAACCGGCCGTCCTGGGCCACGAGCGCCTCGTACTTCTGGGCGCCGGACATCCGGTACGTGGACGGCCAGTACGTCATGTACTACACGGTGACGGACACCGCGGCGAACCCCGACGCGTGGGACTACACGATCGGGGTGGCGACGGCGCCGACGCCGACCGGGCCGTGGACGGACTCCGGCGGGCCGGTCCTTCAGCCCCGCCCGGCGAGCGGCGGCGGGTACCTCAACACGATCGACCCGGCGCTGTTCGCGGATGCCGACGGGTCGCGCTACCTGTACTTCGGCGGCTTCAACGGCGGCATCTGGGTGACCCGGCTGGACGAGACGGGGACCCGGGCGGTGGGCGAGCCGACCCGGGTGACGGTCGCCGACCGGTACGAGGGCGCGTTCGTGGTGAAGCGGGACGGCTGGTACTACCTGATGGGGTCGTCGGCCAACTGCTGCTCCGGCCCCGTGACGGGGTACAGCGTGTACGCGGGGCGGTCGCGTTCGCCGCTGGGACCGTTCGTCGACCACGAGGGCGTGAGCCTGAACGAGTCCCGGGTGGGCGGCACGCAGGTCGTGGCGCAGAACGGGAACCGGTGGATCGGGGTGGGGCACCACGCGGTGCTCACCGACGTCGCCGGGCAGGACTGGATGGTCTACCACGCCATCGACAAGGACGACGCGTGGCTGAACGAGCCGGGCGGGGTGAACCGGCGGCCGACCCTGATGGACCGGCTGGACTGGATCGACGGGTGGCCGGTCGTCAACGCGGGCGCGGGGCCGAGCGAGGGCCCGCGGCCGGGGCCGGTGTCCGCGAGCGGGCTCGGCATCGTGAGCGGGGACCCGGCGTCCGGGTCGGGTCTGCGGCGGGTGTCGGGGACGCTCGCCCGGGGTTCCGACGGCTCGGGCGACGCGGGCGCCATAGCGCGGCTGGTGCCGGGCGGGCGGGACGCCGCCCTGGCGCGGACGGCGCCCGCCCCGCGGGACGTGCGCGTCGAGGCCGACGTGCGGCTGCCCGACGCCGACGGGTCGTTCACGGCCACGCTCGGCGGGCCTGGCCCGGCCACCGTGTCGGTGCGGCTGGACGCGAAGGCGCGCGAGCTCGTCGTCGGGCAGGGGCGGCAGCAGCGGCGGACGGCGCTGCCGGCGAACGCCGACCTGACCACCTGGCACGTCCTGAGCGTCGAGGCGCGGGACGGGGTGGTCGCCGCGCGGCTGTCGTCGAGCGGCCTGGGCGACGTCGACGCCGAGGTGTATCTGGAACCGCGCGTCCCGCTGCCGTGGCAGGCGCCGGTGAGCCTCATGGCCGACGGCGGCGAGGCGCAGCTCGACAACCTGACCGTCGTGCCGGCGCACGAGCCGGTGACCCAGGGCATGCCCGAGCCGCGGGCCGGCGCCGTGACGTTCGCCGAGGAGTTCGACGGCGACCTGGACCCGGGCTGGCGCTGGCTGCACGGGCCGGCCGACGTCGAGGTGTCGGGCGGCGCACTGTCCTGGCCGCTGACGGGCCACGACCTGGTCGGGGCCGCCAACGACGCCCCGGCCCTGCTGCGCGACGCGCCGGACGGGGACTTCGTGCTCGAGGCCACCGTCACCCTGCCGCTGGGCGATTTCGCCGTGCGCAACTACCAGCAGGCGGGCCTGCTGGTGCACGCGGGCGACGACGACTTCCTGCGGCTCGCGCCCGTGTCGATCTGGCGGACGCGGCAGGTCGAGTTCGGCAAGGAGCTCACTGCCGACGGCCGCACGTGGTTCGGCGGCCACGTCTCCGGGCCGGTCGCGGACACGATGCACCTGCGCCTGTTCCACACCACGGATCCGGCCACGGGCGAGCACCGGTACCGGTCGGCGACGTCGCGCGACGGCCGGAGCTGGCGCTTCGGCGCCACCTGGACGCTGCCCGCGGACGCCGACCCGTCGGTAGGCATCTACGCGGGCGGCGGCGCCACGCCGTCGACCACGGCGACCTTCGAGCGTTTCCTCCTCCGCACCCTCAACTAGCCGCCAGTCAGACCGTTGAGTGCTGGATATTTGCGCCGTCGGAACGTTTCGACGGCGCAAATATCCAGCACTCAACGAAGACGGCGGGTGTCAGGATGGGGGCCATGTCCGTATCGAGCCAGCCGTCCGCGCCCTGGCAGCCCGGCGGGGTTCGCGACGCCGGCGGTGGGCTGTTCGCGCTCGCCCTCGCGACGTTCGTCGCGATCACCACGGAGCTGGTCCCGGTCGGCCTGCTCCCCCTGATCAGCGACGACCTCACCGTCTCGGAGTCCGTCGCGGGGCTGCTCGTGACCGCGTACGCGTTCATGGTCGCGGCGCTCGCCCTCCCGCTGACGTCGGCCACCCGGCGGCTGCCGCGCAAGGCCGTGCTGCTCGGCGCGCTCGCGATCTACACCCTGAGCAACGTGATCGTCGCCGTCGCGCCCACGTTCACCCTCGTCGCGACGGCCCGCGCGCTGGGCGGGGCGTCCCATGCCGTCTTCTTCTCGGTGAGCATCGGGTACGCGTCGCGCCTCGTGCGCCCGCACCTCGCCGGGCGCGCCCTCGCGCTGGTCACGCTCGGCGCGTCGGCCGGGTTCGTCCTCGGCGTCCCGCTGTCGACGTCGCTCGGCACCGCCGTCGGCTGGCGGACGGCGTTCCTCGTGCTGGCCGGGGCGTGCGCGCTCGCCGGGGTGCTGACGGCGCTGCTGCTGCCGGCCGTGCCCGGCGGCGGCGCTCCCCCGGACGACGCCGCCCGCAGCGCTCGCCGCACCGCCCTGGCCGGCGTCACGACGGCGAACGCGCTGGCCTACCTCGGCCACTACACCGTCTACACCTACGTGTCCGTGCTGCTCCTGGCGGCCGGGCTCGCCACCGCCGCCCTCGGCCCGGCGCTGCTGCTGATCGGCGCGCTCGGCCTCATCGGGGCCTGGTACGCCGCCGCCCGCCTCGACGTGCGGCCCCGACAGACCACGATCGTCACCCTGGCCGTCGTCGCCGGCGGCGTCCTGGCGCTCGGCCTCGCGTTCCCCGGCACCATGGGCACGCTCGCCGCCGCGGCCGTCTGGAGCATCGGCTTCGGCGCGGTCGCCGCCGTCTTCCAGACGGCGGCCATCCGGACGCGCGGCGCCTCGCCCGACGTCGTCGGGGCGCTCGTCAACGCCACCGCCAACATCGGGATCGGCGGCGGCGCGGCGCTCGGGGCCCTCGTGCTCGACGCCGCGGGAGCCGGCGCCGTGCCCTACACCGGGGCGGCGCTGGTCGTGGCGGCGCTGGTCGTGGTAGTTGTGGGGCGCCGGGCGTTCCCGGCGACGCCCGAGTGAGGCTGCCGTGACTTCTTTGCCGCCTGAACCTTCAATGCCGGAGCCCTCCATGTCGGAACCCTCGATGCCGGAACCGTCCGCGCCAGAACAGTCCGCGCCAGAGCAGTCGCCGTCAGAACCGCCGTCGCCGGAGCCTTCACCGCCAGAACGCGCGGGGCACCGCGGTCCGACGTACGGTCCGCACATGGGTACCGACTCACCGAGCGTTCCCGTCACCGTCGCCGACGCGCTGCCGAATCTCCGTACCGGCCGGCTGGCCCGCGGTGACGACCTGACCAACAACCGGCCCGCCATGCACCTGCTCGCCGAGCGGCGCGCGTACCGGCGGCAGCACTTCGCGTCGCTGGTGCGCGGGCGGCTGCGCGGGCGGTACGACCCGCAGCACCGCGCACTCAGCCGCCGCATCGCCGGGGCGCGCGCGTCCGCCAGGGAGCTCTGGGACCTCGTGGCCCAGCGCCCGGTGTGGCGCGTCATCCATTCGGTCCGGTCCGAGCCGCCGGCGCCGGCCCCGGGCCAGCGCCCGACGGCGAACTCCGGGCAGACCGTCGGCCCGCTGGAGCTCGACCAGCTCGTGATCGGGCCGGCCGGCGTCTTCATCGTCCAGGCCGTGTACCGCCCCACGCAGGACGTGACCGCCGACGCCGCCCGGGACGCCGCCCGCCGCACCCAGGAGATCCTGGGCCGGGCCACCCGGGTGCCTATCACCGTGCAGGCGCTGATCGTGTTCGTCCGGGCCGACCAGCCGCGGGTCGTGGGCCCGCGCGACGACGTCGAGGTGCTCACCGCCGACGAGCTCGTGCCCTGGCTCGAGAGCCGGCGGCCGATGCTCACCGAGCGCGAGCTGGAGGTCGTGCACCTGGCGGCCCGCGACCACCGCACCTGGGCGGCCTGACTCCCACCCCCGCTGGTCGAGCCTGTCGAGACCCCGCCCGCCGCCCGCTGGTCGAGCCCGTCGAGCCCCCGCTCACAACGCCACGCGCAGCACCCGGCCCTTCGCCGCGGCCGCGAGCCGGTCGCCCAGCTCCGCGAGCGGCACCGCGGCCTTCGCGCCCGACGCCGGATCGGTCACCGCGAGCACGCCCGCCTCGATCTCGCGCTGGCCCAGCACGCCGAGCAGCGCGTCCCGCCGCTGCCGGGACAGCCGGATCCGGTTGCCCAGCGACCCGTCCCGCTCGACGCGAACCCGCAGGCCACGGCCGCGCAGGTCGGCCGCCAGCTCGTCGACCTCCTGACCGTCCGCCGCGGCGCGCCGTCCCGAGCCTGTCGAAGGATCCGACACCGGAAGCAGGCAGACCTGCACCGGCGCGAGCCAGAACGGCAGGCGCCCGCCGTGCCGCTCCAGGAGGAACGCGACCATCCGCTCCATCGCCCCGAGGGTGCCGCGGTGGATCATGACCACGCGCTCCCGCTCGCCGGAGGCGGCCACGTAGGTCAGGTCGAACCGCTCCGGCTGGTTGAAGTCGATCTGCACGGTCGCCAAGGTCTCCTCGTGGCCGCGCGCGTCGAGCACCTGGACGTCGATCTTGGGCCCGTAGAACGCGGCCTCGCCCGCCTCGGCGTGCCAGTCCACGCCGCGGGGCGCCGCGACGTCCGCCAGGACCGCGCGCAGCGCCTCCTCCGCCGCGGCCCACTGCTCGGGCGCGCCGAGCCACTTGTCCGAGTCGTCCCGGCCGGAAAGACGCAGGTACGACACCTCGATGCCCAGGGTGTCGAGCACCTCCAGCACGGCGACGACGGCGGTGCGCACCTCCGCCTCGACCTGGTCCGGCCGGCAGAAGACGTGCACGTCGTCGAGGTTGATCTGCCGCACGCGGCTCAGCCCGGACAGCACGCCCGACCGCTCCGCGCGGAACATCGACCCGAGCTCGGAGTACCGCACGGGCAGGTCCCGGTACGAACGCGGCTCGGACGCGTAGATCTGCGCGTGGTGCGGGCAGTTGGCGGGGCGCAGCACGAGCGGGTCGGCGTCGGGCGCGCCGTCCGACCCGGCGCCGTCGGCCCCGCCCATGGACCCGCCCAGGGACAGGGGCGGGAACATGTCGTCGGCGAACTTGGCCCAGTGGCCCGACCGCTCGTACAGCGAGCGCTTGCCGAGCACCGGCGAGTACACGGGCTCGCAGCCGGTGCGCAGCGCGACCTCGCGCGCGTACTGCTCCAGCTCGTACCGGACGGCGGCGCCCGCGGGCAGCCACAGCGGCAGACCGGGCCCGACGAGCGGGCTCGAGTCGAAGATCCGCATCTCGCGGCCGAGCTCGCGATGATCGAGGACCGGCGCATCGGCAGGCTCGGGACGCTGCGGCGCCTCGGCCGGGCGGTTCGGTGCGGGGACGTTCATGGTGACTCCTTCGTTCAAGGAGCTGCCCCGGGGCCGAACACGGCAAAGGCCCCGGAGCGAGCTCCGGGGCCTGGTTGCTGAGTGCAGGGTCAGCGCGCGCCGGAGGGGTCCGGCGTCGTCGTGCGTGCGCTGAGGTGCATGCCGTCCACCTTAAGGTCAGAGGCTGGACGCGTCCAGCGCGTTGCAGTCCTGGATGGTGCCGCCCTCGTAGCCGGTCGAGAACCACCGGACGCGCTGCTCGCTGGAGCCGTGGGAGAACGCCTCGGGGTTCACGTCGCCGCCGGAGCGCCGCTGGATGTTGTCGTCGCCGACAGCGGCCGCGGCCGACAGCGCCTGCTCCAGCTGGGCGCGCGTGATCGGTTCGAGGAACGTGACGCCCGTGTCCGGGTCCTTCGTGGTGGCCGCATTGCCGGCCCACATCCCGGCGAGGCAGTCGGCCATCAGCTCGATGCGCACCGAGTCGGACTCCGGACCGGTGCCCGACCGGTCCGCCCGCTCGAACAGCCCGAGCTGGTTCTCGATGTGGTGCCCGAACTCGTGCGCCGTCACGTACATCTCGGCCAACGGCCCGCCCTCGGCGCCGAACTGGCTGGAGAGCTGGTCGTAGAACGCGAGGTCCTCGTACACGGTGGTGTCGGCCGGGCAGTAGAACGGCCCCGTGGCCGACGTCGCCGAGCCGCACCCGGTGTCGACGGCGTCGGTGAAGCTCACGACCTCGGGCAGCTCGTACTTGACGCTGCCCTGCTCCGGGAGGGTGGCCGCCCAGTACGCGTCGAGCGACTGGACCGCCCCGTTCAGGCGGCACTCGGGGTCGGTGTTGGCCTCCTCGGCCGTGCAGTCGCCGATGTAGCCCGCATCGCCCTGGCTGCCGCCGTCGGACGTCGTGCCGCCGAGGATGTCCTGCGGGCTGTTGCCCGTCAGCAGCATGTACGCCAGCGCGATCACGATGATGACGGCGCCTCCGCCGCCCACGGCCACCCCGCCGCGGCGTCCGCCACCCTTGCGGACCCGGCCGCCCTCGAACTGCCCGCCTTCGTTGAAAGTCACGCCGCAACGTTACCGGGGGCCGAGGCGCCCCCGGCGCGGCCGGTCAGCGCAGAATTTTCGCCCGCGCCCGGCGCTCGACCCCGGCCGGCAAAGGCCTGGACAGGGTCGGGCGCCGGGTTGCCGGCCCGGGCCCGACCCTGTGTTGGTTCAGCTCTTGCCGGCCAGGCGCCAGACCTGGTTCTTCTTGGTGGCCAGGGTACTGGCGGAGTCACAGGTCCACTGGTGGACCAGTGCTCCGACGGCGGTGGAGATCCCGCTGACGTCCACGCACTTGCCGCTGTGCATCGCGACGAGCTGGTAGTCGTTGCCGGCGACCTGCCGCAGCGTGAACTGCTGGTTCGTGCCGCCGTGGCAGGTCCACTGGTGGACCGCTGCGCCGTCGGCGGTGGAGACGCCGGCGATGTCGAGGCACTTGCCGCTCTGCTGGTTCACCAGCGAGTAGGTGTCCGCCACCCCTGACACGGGGCGGAAGTCGAACCGCTGTTCCGCACCTGTGCCGCAGGTGTACTGCCGGTACTGGGTGCCGTCGGCGGTGCTCCGGTCGGGGTCGTCCAGGCAGTACCCGCTGTGCTGGGCGACGGCGGTGGACGAGAAGGCGGACTGGCCGGTGGCGAACTGCCACCAGTTCAGGTTGAACAGGTACCCGCTGTCACCCGCGAAGCGCAGGTACAGGTCGTGGGTCCCGGTCGCACCGGTCACCGGGCACGAGACCGTGGTCCAGGTCTGCCAGCCTCCGGTGCCCGGCACGGTGCAGGTCCCGACCGTCGGCCCGGTAGGACTGTCCAGGTGCAGTTCGACCCGGCCGCCGCTGGCGCCTGAGGCCACCCTGGTGGTGAACGAGCTGGCACCGCCGCCGAACGCGACGCCCTTGACCTTGATGTAGTCGCCGTTCTCGACCCAGCTCACGTTCATCCCGCCCTCGCTGGAGGGTTCGGTCTCGATGCCGCTGCCCCACGCGATGGTCTCGGCTTCCTGGCGGACATAGGGATCGAGACTGCCGACCTGCGGCGCCCCCGCCGTCGTCATATTCATCGTCGGGATGGTGCCGTCGGCGTTGTAGCTGAACTTCTCCACCGAGACCGACCGGGTGAAGCCACCGCCGCCTGGCAGAGCGCCGTTGTGGTAGAAGAAATACGAGCTGCCCTGAAAGTCCACGATGCCCGCGTGGTTGGTGAAGCTGTTGCCCTGGGCGGGCATGACCGTTCCACGGTAGGTCCACGGTCCGGTCGGGCTGGGCGAGGTGGAGTAGCCGATGAACTCGGAGCAGCAGTTGGCCGCGAACACGTTGTAGTACAGGCCGCCTCGCTTGTAGACCCACGGGCCTTCCTCGTACAGCGTGGGACGGTCGGCGTTGCCGGTGCGGGTGCCGAACCCCGCGGTGGTGAGCGGTATCTGCGTCGGGCTACCGGAGTACGAGATCATGTCGGCGTTGAGCCGCACGTACCACAGCCTCGGGTTGCCGTAATAGAGGTAGGCCTGGCCGTCGTCGTCGATGAAGACGGTGGGATCGATCTCGGAGTTCTGGATCAGCGGACCGCCGATCGCGTCACGGAACGGCCCGGTCGGGCTGTCCGAGACCCCGACTCCGATGGCTTGCGATCCGTTGTTCATGCGCACCGGCACGTACCAGTAGAACTTGCCGTTGCGCTGGACGGTTTGTCCCGCCCAGGCGTCCGCGCTGGCCCAGCTGAAGGTCGCCAGGCTCATCGGCGAACCGTGATCGGTCCAGTTCACCATGTCCGACGAGGACCACACCCGCCAGTCGCGCATCGTGAAAGACGTCGGCGCCGAGTTGTCCTCGTCGTGTCCGGTGTACAGATAGACGCGGCCGTTGTAGACCAGCGGTGACGGGTCGGCGGTGTAGACGTGCTGCACGATCGGGTTGTCTGCCTGGGCCGCGGGCGAAAGAAATGCCGTGATACAGAGAAGGCTTAACGTCAAGGCGAGGACGCGTTTCGACGACCGCCTCAGTGTGAATGTCATTGTGTGAGTCCCTTATTGGGTTGGAATATGAAGGGGTGGCGTCGGCGAGAGCCGCCAGAAACCGACCCTCTAGCGCTGCAGTGTCAGCACGCCCGGCCGGTACGGCAGGAGGCCGTAGTCCCCGCCGTCGGTGCTGGGGTCGCGTCCCTGGTAGAGGAACTGCAGGTTGCAGGGGTCGATGGTCTTGGTCTGGTCGGGGTTGGTGCGGACCAGATCGCCGTGGCTGATGTCGTTGGTCCAGGTGGCGCCGCTGTTGGCCTTGCCGGCGAAGGGGTTGTTCACGGTGTCGGCCCCGGTCTGCGGTGTCCACGTGCCGTCGAGGCTGGTGGCCGTGAACGCGCGGAAGTAGCGACCAAACCCTGTGTAGTTCTGGGCCTCGACGATCATGAGGTACTGGTTCTGACCCTGGACCTTGTAGACCTCGATCGCCTCGAACAGCCTTTCCGGCGTGTCGCTCATGATCTTGGTGTAGTTCGAGCCAAAGCTGCTCGGGAAGTCCCCGATGGGCATGCTGGCGCGGTAGATGCTGCCGCGGTCGTCGGCGAAGAACAGGTACATGTTCTTGTCGTCGGCGATGAGGGTCTGGTCGATGGGGGCCGCAGGGGCGGGGAGGGTGCCCGAGAACAGCTGCTGCTGCGGGCCCCAGCCGTTGGGGTTGGTGGGGTCACTCGAGGTGCGGTAGGAGAAAGGGTCTGGCCAACCCCACTGGTAGGCGAGCACCCAGGTGTTCTTCGGGGCAAAGTAGAAAAGCGTCGGCGCGATGGCACCGAAGGGCATCCTGTTCTGGGTGGCCGACGCCATGTCGGACCAGTTCGTGAAGGGGCTGAAGACCGTCGATTCCCATTTCCCCTGGTCACCGGCGACGGTGTCGTGCGTCGTGGCATAGACGAGGTGCTTGCCGTTGTAGACGACGTTGGTGAAGTCCTTGAGCGAGGCCCACCCCGCGCTCGGCTGTGCCAGCGGGCCGGTCGATGTCCAGCGGTAGGTCGACGGAAGGGTGCATGTGCCGGCGCCCCCATCCACCTTGACGAGCTGCCACTGCTGGTTGGTGCCGCCCCAGTCGCTGTACTGCACGACGGC
Organism: Promicromonospora sp. NPDC057138; assembly: GCF_042670845.1. NCBI lineage: Bacteria > Bacillati > Actinomycetota > Actinomycetes > Micrococcales > Promicromonosporaceae > Promicromonospora > Promicromonospora sp. NPDC057138. The sequence goes on from NZ_JBHUUX010000008.1 coordinate 16,969, forward strand.
GGCGCCGTCGTTGGTCGCCGCGTTCTGGACCTCGACCGCCTTGTTGCTGTTGCGGTTGATCAACCGCACGTAGCCGCCGTCGGAGTCGGCCAGCCGGAACTGCTGGTTGGCGCCGCCAGTGTCGGTCCACTGGTGGATGGCGGCACCGTCGGCTGTCGACCAGTTCGACACGTCGATCAGCTTGCCCGAGTGCCGCGCCTTGATCTTGTAGTAGCCGCCGCCGGCGTCCACGAACTGGAACTGCTGGTTGTTGGCGTTGGTGCGGGTCCACTGGTGGATCAGGGCACCGTCGGCGGTGGACACGCCACTGACGTCCATGGCCTTGCCGCTGTTGCGGTTCAGCAGCACGTACCAGGCGGTGGGGTCGACCGTGGCGGCGGCGGCCGTCTCGGTGACCGCGAAGAGGCCACCACCAGCCAGTAGTGCCGCCACGGTGGCGGCGACGAGCCGCTTCAACCAGCGAGGTCGCCGCGACGGCGGCGCGATCGATTCAGAACGAGAAAGGGCAGACATGATCCTCCTTGACCAAGAGCCGAACGGTTCAGCCGAAGACGGCGCACCGCTACGCATGCCCGGCGCATGCGTTGAAAAGCGCTCACACCCCATAGGGGCGCAGCGGTGCCGCCGCCTTGGAGCGGCGGCACCGCTTGTACCTGTCAGGCCCGCGGCCGGGTCTGGTTCATCGGTAGCCGGCGGCGGCGATGTTCGCCTGGACCGCATTTTCGGTCGCATCTGACGGGTAGCCCGAGACGATGGCACCCTCGTAGAACGTGCCCGCGCTGTCGTTGATATTGCCTACCTCGGGTGAGCAGCAGTCGCCGCCACTTCCCAAGACGATGGCGCCTTGCTTCTTCATCGGGCTGTACACGTTGGGCTCGTTGGGAAGCGCGCCGTCCCACAGGGTGTACAGGTTTCCGGCCTGGGCATCGCTGCCCTTGATCGCGAATCGCGACGTCCCGTTGTTCTTGAGTGTCGCCGTGACGAACTTGCTGGTGAACGCCCGCTGGTTCGAGTTCCACGCGCTGCCGCCACCTGAGAACAGGCCCCATTCGAGGTCGGCCTGCACCCAGGGTCCGGTTCCGGAGCAGCCGCCGAACCAGCAGCTCGTCCCGAAGTAGATGGCGTCCATGGCACCTGGCCCGTCGGCCTTGCGGGTGGTTTCGCTGTTGCCGTAGTCGAAGCAGCAGCCGCTGTTGACATGCGTACCGCTGGTGACCATGTACATGCCCTCGGGTGCGCTGCCCGTCGGGACACCCGTCAGGTGGCCGTCGCGCCAGTAGCTGGTCCCGGGGTTGATGTAGAGCGAGTAGGCCTTGCTGCCACCGACCGTCAGCGATTCGGTGGTCGCTACGGCCGGGCGGGTCTGTGGTGAGCCCGGGACCACGCTGGAACCCTGGTACCACAGGTCGTTGCCACGCCCGGACTGATCGAACACGGCCGTGATGACACACGTGGTGTTTGCGCAGAAAGAGTCCTGGGCCGCCGCGTTGGCGACGCCGCCAGGGGTCAGTACGCCGATGTTGCGGGTTGTGTTGTCTGAGCGCCTGACCTGATACAGGTCTCCGTTGTAGGCGCTGTAGAGGGCGCGCGTTGTGCTGTGCGCCGCCACGCAGGGCGTACCGCCTGCGCCGTAGAGGTCGCACGGGCCGGAGCCGGTGCTCGCATTCACCTTGACGAGCTGCCACTGCTGGTTGCTGCCGCCCCAGTCGCTGTACTGCACGACGGCGGCGCCGTCGTTGGTCGCCGCGTTCTGGACCTCGACCGCCTTGTTGCTGTTGCGGTTGATCAACCGGACGTAGCCGCCGTCGGAGTCGGCCAGCCGGAACTGCTGGTTGGCGCCACCGGTGTCGGTCCACTGGTGGATGGCGGCACCGTCGGCAGTCGACCAGCTGGATACGTCGATCAGCTTGCCCGAGTGCCGCGCCTTGATCTTGTAGTAGCCGCCGCCGGCGTCCACGAACTGGAACTGCTGGTTGTCGGCGTTGGTGCGGGTCCACTGGACGACGCTGGCGCCGTCGGCGGTGGAGAAGTTGTAGACGTCGAGGGCCTTACCGCTGTTGCGGTTCACCAGCACGTACCAGGCGGTGGTGTCCACCGTGGCGGCAGCGGCCGTCTCGGTGACGGCGAAGATGCCACCACCGGCCACCACTGCCGCGACGGTGGCGGCGAGGAGCCGCTTCAACCAGCGAGGTCGCCGCGACGGCGGCGAAATCGATTGAGAACGAGAAAGGGCAGACATGATCCTCCTTGATCAAGAGCCGAACGGTTCACTTGAAGACAGCGCACCGCGACGCATGCCCGCAGACGAAGTTGTTAGCGCTAACATCCCCTCTGCGGCAGGCAGCCTTTATCCAAGCTTCGACGAAGGAAAGTCTGCCCGGTATGTCAGGCATCGCCGGCTTGACCAAATTGTGAGCGCTAACAACGCTCTCCGTCAAGAGGCGATATTCCAGACCCGCAAGCTGTGGCGCACCGCAGCGGTGCCGTAAGGGTCGGCTCCATCGTCCCCCTGATACGGGGTGCGATCACACGAGCGCAGGGGCCGGCTCCTACCCACTGAGCCCGCGCGCCCGGAACTCCTCGACCGGCCACGACGTCATGGCACCGATCCGAGCGGAGACGACGGCGCCGTCGGCGTCGCGCTCGACCTGGACCGGCTCGCCGACCGTGCTGAACCCGGCGACGGGCTCCTCCACCAGTCGGCCCTCGGACACGACGAGCCGCAGCGCGTCCTCGGCCGGCTCCGCGGCACGCGGGTTGATCACGTGCACGATCCCGCCCAGGTCCACGACGTCGGACACACCCCAGAGGTTGGCGAAGCGCCCGAAGGGCGCGTCCGCCGGGACGGGCGGCACGCCCTCCTTCGCGGCCGCGAGCGCCAGGTCGATGAGCTGGATGACTCCGACGGCGATCTGCTCGGCCTTGCCGTCGACGGCGTTGGTCAGGGAGGAGACGACGAGCCCGTCGACGGGGTCGATGTAGGTGCGCGTGATGTGCCCGGGGTAGCCGCCGGAGTGCCCGACGACCTCGCGGTCCCCGATCTTGCCCATCCCCATGCCGACGCCGTACCGGCCGACCTCCTTGCCGCGCACCACGAGGCGGGATTCCTCGCGCTGCATGATGCGCTTGCTGGCGTCGCTGATCAGGGTGGTGTCGCCGAACACGTGCGTGGCGCCGTAGCGGACCATCTCGAGCGCGGTGGAGTACCAGCCGGTGGCGGCGGCCATGGCGCGGGTGTCGACGTGCGGGAGGACGTGGCGGGCGTCCTTGTGCGTGATGCGGCCGGTGTGGCCGGCGGCGTACTCGGCGGCGCGGGCGGGCTCCAGCTCGGTCCCGGTCCGGGTCAGCCCCAGCGGTTCGACGACGGCGGTGCGCGCGGCCTGGTCGTACGTCTTGCCGGTGACGCGCTCGATGATGATGCCGAGCAGGCTGTAGCCGATGTTCGTGTACTTGAAATGCTCGTTGGGCTCGAACACGACGCCCTCGGTGCGCACGCACTCCAGTACTTCGGCACGATCGAGGAAGGGCTTGTGGTACTGCCAGAAGTCGCCGTCGGACGAGTCGCGGATGATCCCGGCCTGGTGCCCGAGCAGCTCGCGGACGGTGATGCCGGCGGCGCGGGAGCCGTCGAGCTCGGGCACGAGGTCGCCGACGGCGTCGTCCAGGCGCAGCTTGCCGCGCTCGACGAGCTGCATCACGAGGACGCCGGTGAACGTCTTGGAGTGGGAGGCGACGCGGAACAGGTGGTCGCTGGTGAGGTCCTCCCCCGTCTCGAGGTTGGCCTTGCCCCAGGCGAGGTCGACGAAGACCTCGCCGCGGCGGCCGACGGCGAGCTGCAGGCCGGGGATGCCGTGGTACGCGGCCTGGAACGAGGCCCAGTCGGCCAGGTAGGGCGCTATGGAGCGGAGGGTCTGTGCGGTGCGGTCGTCAGTCACGGGACGACTCTGTCAGGTCCGAGGCCAGGAAGTCACCGTGGTTTCTGACCTGCGCGCTCGGGCTATCCGAAGTAGATCGAGGAGTGGAGTGCGCAGCGCGGGTTGAACGCGGCTGCGCAGGCCGGGCACCGCGCGGCGCCCCGGTACTCCGTGACGGTCAGCTCCGTCCAGCAGGCGCCGCACAGCACTGCCCGCTCGGCGCCGGCTCCGGCCGGCCACGGCCGCGACGGGTGGTCGGCGGTCTGGTCATGGCACAGATGGCACGGGTAGTACTGGCCGCAGCACGCGAAGCGGATCGCGACGATGTCCAGCGGCGTCCGATAGTGGACGCACCTGGTCTGCTCGTCGACCGTGGGGCCGAGCACCGCGGGCTTCATCGCACTCCGCGTGCGGCGAGGGCGTCGCCGAGCTCGTCCGCGTGCTTGAGCGCCATGACCAGGAACGGCATCGCGAAGTGTCGAAGGCTTCGTCCGCCGCCGCGGGCGCGCTGGGCCTCGCGCACGTCGCGGGCGAGGCCGGCGAGCACGGGCAGCGTGCTCAGCGTCACGGACAGCGTCAGCGCGGCGCGCCGCGGGTCGATCCGCAGCCACGCCAGCGGCCCCATCGCCCGCTCGATCGTCTCCAGCAGCTCGGTCGCCCGGGTGGTCAGCGCGAGCAGCGCGGCGAGCGCGCAGGCCGCGGCGACCCGCGCGGTGTTCGCCGCCGCGCTCTCGGGGCCCTGGAAGATCAGCTGCCCGGTGAGGGTCAGGCCGAGGATCCAGCGGGTCGCGACGAGCTGGCGGCCGAGCTCGCGCATCCCCACGTCCGGCACGGCGTAGCAGGCGAGGCAGACGCCGGCCATGACCCCGGCGGCCCACCAGGTCGCCGGGAGCAGGCAGACGCCGAGCACGATCAGCAGGAGCAGGGCCGTCTTCGGGCCTGACCGCAGCCGGTGCCACGGGCCGTCTCCGGGCCGGTACAGGGTCACCATCGGATTCCCTCCTCGTACGTGGCGATCACGCGCGCGGGCGCCCCGACGGCGGTCACCGTCCCGTCCTCGACGAGCACCGCCGTGTCGCAGCGCCGGGCGAGCCCCAGGTCGTGGGTGACCAGGACCAGGCGATGCGCTGTGTCGGCGAACAGGTGGTCGGCGACGCGGCGCGCGTTGCGCGCGTCCAGGTAGGCGGTCGGCTCGTCGGCGACCACCAGGTCCGGGCGCCGGACGAACGCGCCGCACAGGGCGAGAAGCTGCTTCTCGCCGCCGGACAGGTCGTGCGATGACCGGGCGGCGAGGTCGGTGAGGCCGAACCGGTCGAGCGCGGCGGCGACGCGCTCGGCCTTCTCGTGGCGCGGAGACTTCTCGGTGCGCAGCGAGAACGCGACGTCCTCGGTCACGGTGGGCATGACGATCTGCGCGTCGGGGTTGCTGAAGATCACCGCGACGCGGCGGCGCAGCTCCGCGGCCTGCCGCACCGGGTCCAGGCCGAGGACGCGCACGGTGCCGTCGCTCGCGGCGACCAGGCCGCTGAGCAGGCGCGCGAGCGTCGACTTGCCCGAACCGTTCTCGCCGATGACGGCGACCGTCCGCGCGTTCAGCGAGAGCGTCACGTCGCGCAGCACGTCCGTGTCGCCCAGGCGCACGCCCACGCCCTCGAGCGCGATCCCGTTCATCGGATCACCTCGACGACCGCCGCGACGCCCATCCCGCCGCCCACGGACGCCGCCGCGACCCCGAGCGTCCCGGCCGGGGCGCCCGCGCGGACGAGCCGCCCGAACAGCCGCACCACGCTGATCGCACCGCTCGCACCCCAGGGATGGCCCAGCGCCAGCGCTCCGCCGTCGGCGCACACGCGCGGGTCGTCGTCGTCCAGGCCGAGGCGGCCGAGCACGGCCAACGACTGGGACGCGAACGCCTCGACGATCTCGAACGCCGCGATGTCGCCGACGTCGGCCCCGGCGGAGTCGAGGGCGGCCCGCACGGCCGGCGCGGCCCCGACTCCCGGCAGGGCGGGATCGCAGCCGACCACCGCATGCCCCCGGACGGCGAGGCCGGGTGCCCGCCCCGCGAGGCGGCGCGGCACGACGGCGACCGCCGCGGCTCCGTCGCTGATACGTGTGGCCGTCCCGGCGGTGAGGGTGCCGCCCGCGAACAGGACGGGCAGCCGGGACAGCAGCCTCTCGGCGACCCCGATGGAGTCGTCGGCGGCCAGTCCTGCCACCGGGACGAGCTCGGCGGCGAATCGTCCCGCATCGCGGGCGGCGCGCGCCCGGCGGTGGCTGCGTGCGGCGTGCGCGTCCTGCCGCTCCCGGCTGATGCCGTCGGTCGCGGCCAGGTCCTGGGCGGCCTGCACCATGTCCGGGTCGGGCCACCCCTGCGGCGTGAACGGGGCACGGTCGTAGCGCACGCCGTCGACCGACCGGGCCGGAGCCGTCGACGCGCTCTCGACGCCGCCGGCGATCCGCGGACGGTCGTCCCCGGCCCGGATCGCCGTCGCGGCGTCGAGCACCGCGGCGAGGCCGCTGCCGCACTGCCGGTCCACGGTCGCACCGGTGACCTCGATACCGAGCCCGGCCGCCAGGGCGGCGACCCGGGCCGGGTTGCCGCCCGGGCCCATGCAGTTGCCGAGCACGACGTCGGCGACGTCGAGCCGGCGCCCGGCCGCGGCCTCGGCGTCGGCCCGCGCGGCACGGATGACGGGCGCGGCGAGCTGCTCGACGTTCAGGGAGGCCAGCGCCCGCCCGCGGGTGCCGATCGGCGTCCGGCGGGCGGCCACGATGACCGCGTCATCCGGCAACCCGGCTCACCTCCCCGGCGAGCGCGCGGCGGACGATCTCGGCCCGGGCGGGCTTCCCCGACGCGTTGCGCGGCAGCTCGCCCGTGAACCAGATCCGGGGCCGATGCGCGGGGCCGAGCCGGCCGGACACGATGCCGCGCAGCGCGCCCGTGCCGATCGCGGGGAACCCGGGGGCCGGTTCCAGCATCGCGGCGACGAGGGCTCCGACGCCTCCCGCGGGGTAGCCGAAGACGACGGCGTCCCCGATCGCCGGGATCTGCCGGAGCTCGGCCTCGACCTCCTCGGGGATCACGGTCGCCGAGGCGGTGAGGATGGCGCCGTCCGCCCGGCCGCGGAGGCGCAGCGTGCTGGTGCCGGCCCCGGCGTCGGCGTCGGTCCCGGCGGCGGTCCCGGTCCCGGCGGCGGCGTCGGCGGCGGCGGCGGCCGCGGTCTCGAGCTCGGCGAGGTCGCCGACCGTCGCCCAGGCTCCGTCGGTGCGCAGAGGTCCGCCGTCGCCGAGGTAGCCGAGGGCCGCGAACGGGGATCGCACCCACAGCTCGCCGTCGCGCACGTCGAGGTCCACCCCGGGGAAGGGGCGCAGGCCGGCGCCGTCGTCGACGGCCACGAACGAGAGCTCCGCCGCGCCGTAGTAGGCGATCACGCGGATGCCCCTGGATTCCGCGAGCGCGCGCACCTCGTCGTCCAGGTGGGAGCCGCCGACGAGCGCGGTCCGCACCCGCGGGAGCTGCCCGCCGTCGAGCAGGGTGCGCAGCGCCTGCGGTGTGCCATGGAACGAGGTGGCCTCCGCAAGGTTCCCGTCGTGCCCCGGGAACACGGGACGCGGGCCGCCGCTCAGCGCGTGCGCCACGGAGAACAGGGTGAGCGAGGACGACGGCGGCGCGGGCAGGGCGACGACCCGTTCGGCGTCGGGCACGCCGGGGTCGTGCAGGAGCGCGGAGACGGCGGGAAACGACCGCTCCCAGGACGCGGCCGTGCGCAGCACAACGCGCGGCGTGCCGCTGCTCCCCGAGGTCAGCGACGCCCAGGCCGCGCCCGCCGGCGGGCGCGCGTCCCGCACTAGATCGTGCACGGCTGCCCGTTGCGCCTCGGGCCAGCGCCCGTCGCCGACGAGCGGGATGTCGCCCGCGGCGCGCACCGCGCGAACGGCGTCGACCACCTCGTGCGCGGCGACGTCCAGCACGACGATGCGCGGCGTCACTTGGCCGGCTGCGTCGGGGTGTCGACCGCCGGGGCGTCGGCCCCCGCGGCGTCGGCCCTCGCGGCGTCCGCCTCCGGGGCGTCGGCCCCCGGGGCGTCGACCTCCAGGCGTTCGCTCGAGAGCCAGGTCCGCCGGAACGCGCGGGGATACGCGCGCAGGAGCGTGCCGACGGTGAGCGTCGCCAGCGTGGCCTTCACCAGGTCGCCGGGGATGAACACGAGGCTCGACAGCGCCGTCTGCCCGAGCGACAGCCGCATGACCAGGCTCTGGACGGGGATGCCGAAGGCATAGACCACGACGATCCCGCCGACGAGCATGGCGAGCGCCGTCCGCCACACGGCCGGCTTGCGAGCGGACGAGTGCACGATCAGCCCGATGACGAACGCCCCCGCGATCCAGCCGATCAGGTAGCCGGCGGACGGTCCGACGAAGACGCTGATGCCGCCGCGCCCGCCGGCCAGCAGGGGAAGCCCAGCGGCGGTGAGGGCGAGCAGCGCGACGACGGAGAGCGCCCCGCGGCGCGGCCCGAGGATCGCGCCGGCGAGCATGACCCCGAAGGTCTGCGCCGTGATCGGCACGCCGCCGAAGACGCTGAAGCTGCCCGGCAGGCCGAGGGCCGCGATCAGCGCGGCGAAGACGGCCACGCGGGCCAGGTCGGTCGCGTCGAACACCCTGCGCCGTGGTTCGTGATCGTCTCGCACTGGCTTCTCCTTAGCGTTGTTACACCTGAACGGTGTTCACCTGAACGGCGTTCAGCACCATACTGGGGTGATGAGCGGATCCCCAAACGGACGGCGGCACAGCCGCGACGACGTGTCCGAGATGGCCCTCCGCCTCCTGGATGAGTACGGGCTGCCCGACCTGACGATGCGCAACATCGCCACGGCCCTCGACGTGCGGGCCAGCGCCCTGTACTGGCACTTCCCGAACAAGCAGACGCTGCTCGCCGCGGTCAGCGCGCGGATTCTCCGGCCGATGGAGGACGTGCGCGTCGAGGAGCTGACCGTGTCCGAGGCCGTCCGCCAGCTGGGCGCACGCCTGCGCGAGTGCCTGCTCGCCTATCGCGACGCCGCCGAGCTGGTGTCGAGCTCGCTGGCGCTCGGGCTCGTCGACTCGCCGATCTGGCCGCAGCTGATCGTGGTCACCCGCCGCGACGGGGTGCCGGACGCGCTGTCGCGGGTCGCCGCGGAGGCCGTCATGCACTTCGTGGTCGGGTACACGTTCCACGAGCAGCAGCGCTTGAGCGCGGACGCGTTCGGGCTGCTCGCCGCGGACACGTCCCTGAACCCGGAGGACGCGGGCACGCAGCCGGCGGAGGACGGGGACTTCGGGGAGGCGCTGACGATGATCGCCGACGGCCTCGAGGTATCGGTGCGGCAGTACACGGAGGCGCCGACCGGCTGATCGGGAGGCTGGCCGATCGTTAGATCGGGCGGTTCGTCCTCAGCGCTTCCGCACGTGCCGTGGCGTGTCCTGGTCCTGGCGGCCCCGGAGCGTCTTCACGAGCCACCAGACGACGAGCAGCGCCACGACCACGATGACGACGTTCTGGAACACGCCGACGCTCTCCTCGACGATGTGCCACTGGTCCCCCAGCAGGTAGCCGGCGCCGACCAGGATCGTGTTCCACACGCCGGAGCCGAGCGTCGTGAACGCGAGGAATCGCCAGATCGGCATGCGCTCCACGCCGGCGGGGATCGAGATGAGGCTGCGCACGATCGGGATGACGCGGCCGACGAGCACCGCCCAGTCCCCGTGCCGGTTGAACCAGGTCTCGGCCTTGTCGACGTCCTCCAGCTTCACCAGGGGCATGCGGTCCACAATGCTGCGCAGGCGGTCGCGGCCCAGCCACGCGCCCAGCCCGTAGAGGAGGAGGGCGCCGACCACGGACCCCGCCGTCGTCCAGACCAGGACCTGCCACAGGACCAGCGAACCCTGCGAGGCCGTGAACCCGGCCAGCGGCAGGATCACCTCGCTGGGCAAGGGCGGGAACAGGTTCTCGAGGGCGATCGCTACGCCAGCGCCCGGTGCGCCGAGGGTCTCCATGAGCCCGATGGCCCAGTCGGCGACGGTCGTGGCGAAGCTTTGTGTCGTCATGGGCCCTACGCTATTCGGCCGCGAGGGGGTGGGCGGACTGCGGTCCTCCCCAGGTCGCGGGGGTGCTCCGCAGGGCGGGGTGTGGTTTTCCGCAGTCCGTGTGGGTCTTGTCGTCTTTATCCTGGCGAGGTGGATCCCACTCCCGCCGTTGTGCGCAGCTCTCCTGTTCGCATGCTGTGGGGTGCTGGTCTCGGGGCGGTCGCGTGGCCGGTGGATGTGGTCCTTGCGGTGGTGGGCGTGGTGTCGTTGCGGCGTCGCGTGCCGCTCCGGGCCGTCTCCGCGGTGGTGGGGTTCCACGGCCGTCGCACCATGCGCTTCCTCGGGTGGGCCGACGACGGCGCCGCGCTCACCTCGTCGCGGGCCGCCGGGTATCTGGTGATGCGGGTGGGCGTGGGGCTGCTGGGGGTGCTGGTGCTGGGGTTGCTCGTGTACGGGCTGTTCGCGGTGGTGGCCGGGCTGGCGTCGTGGCTGTTCGACGTGCGGTTCACGGTTCTGGACCCCGACCAGAGCGAGGGGCTGACGACGGGGGCGCTGCTCGCGATGGTGCCGCTCGGCGGGGTGCTGCTGTACCTGGACCTGATGGGGCTGTTCGGCGTGGGGCGTGCTGGACCGGGGCGCTGCTGCGCGGTGGCTGGCGCCGAGCCGGAGCGAGCGCCTGGCGGCGCAGGTCGAGTCGCTGACCGTCAGCCGGGCGGAGCTGCTGGCCGCGCTGGATGCCGAGCGCGGGCGGATCGAGCGGGATCTGCACGACGGGGTGCAGCAGCGGGCGGTGGCGCTCGGGTTGTTGGTGAACCGGGCGCGGCGGGCTGTTGGTCCGGGGTCTGCTGGGGCTCTGTTGCTGGAGCAGGCTGGTCGGGAGGCTGAGCTGTTGGTGACGGACCTGCGGGATGTCGCGTGGCGGGTGCGGCCTACTGCGCTGGACACGCATGGGCTGGCGCCGGTGCTGGCGGAGCTGGTGTCGCGGGCTGCTCCGCCGACTGTGCTGGACTGGCCGGATCCGGTGCGACTGCCTGGTGAGGTAGAGACGACGGTGTACAACGTGGTGGCGGAGGCGCTGACCAACGTGGCGAAGCATTCTGGGGCTGGGAAGGCGTGCGTGTCGGTCGCGCTCGCTGGTCCCGTCGCTGGTCGAGCTTGTCGAGACCCGGAAGACGACGATATCCCCACCCCCGCTGGTCGAGCCCGTCGAGACCCCGATACCGTCCGCGTCGTGATCGCCGACGACGGCGTAGGCGGCGCTGCGCAACAACCCGGCCACGGCCTCGCCGGCCTAGCCGGCCGAGTAGCCGCCGCGGGCGGCACCCTCACGGTCGACAGCCCCACCGGCGGCCCGACCCGAATCGAGGTGACCCTCCCGTGCGCGTGATGCTCGCCGAGGACTCCGCCCTGCTCCGCGAGGGCATCCGCAGCCTCCTGACGGACGAGGGCCACGACGTCGTCGCCGCCTACGGCTCCGCCGACGGCCTGATGAAGCGGCTGGCGGCCGAGCGGCCCGACGTCGTCGTGCTGGACGTGCGGATGCCGCCCAACCACACCGACGAGGGCGTGCGGGCGGCCGTGGAGATCCGGGAGCGGTGGCCGGAGGTGGGGATCCTCGTGCTGTCGCAGTACGTCGAGCGCGAGTTCACGCAGGTGCTGCTCGGGGATGACGCGCGCGCCGTCGGGTACCTGCTCAAGGACCGGGTGATGGGCGTGGATGACTTTCTCGACGCGCTGGACCGGGTGCACGCCGGCGGGCTGGTGCTGGATCCGGATGTGGTGCGGCAGCTTTTTCGGGACACGTCGCATGCGCTCGGTGGGCTGACGGAGCGAGAGCGGGAGGTGCTGGGGCTGATGGCCGAGGGGCGGACGAATGCGGGGATCGCTGCGGCGTTGTATGTGTCGACGTCGGCGGTGGAGAAGCATTCGAACGCGATCTTCGACAAGCTGGGGTTGCTGGCCGAGGACGGGTACAACCGGCGTGTGTTGGCGATATTGCGGTGGTTGGAGTCGTGAAATGACCTTCGGCCGCAACCAGGTCCGCTCCCAGCGGGCCACGCCGTAGAGCTTCTCGACCTCCCACGGCCGGATCCTCTCCCCAAGGCTGGCCAACCAATGTGCGATCTCGCTGACGTGGAGCACAACGATATCGGAGGGCGCCTTCGTGCCCCGAGAAAAGTTGCTTGAGCCTGCGACGACCACAACTGGTGTTACGCCGTGCGGAGTCGAATGGGCCGCGTCGAGAAGTTCTTTGACCTTCCTGGCCACGGACCGGGTGGCTTGATGCGGCGTCACTCGCCTTCACGGCGGCTGGCCAGGTGCCAGGCCAGCAAATGCCTGCCGGTCCTGCCGGTGGCATATCCCGTGCCCAGACTCGCCGCCCACAGGTTTCCTGCATTCCCCTGCAGTCACGCATACCTATTGGATAGACCATCCCCAGAAGCCCTATTAGTACAACATCTCCCGCCCAGCAGCGAAGAAGAACTGTGAGGCAGTGTAAACGTCGGAGCGCGCTGCCAACTTGCTTGCCCGATAGCCCAGTGCCGACCGCTCCGCCACTGGAAGAAATACAAGTGCTTGCTGGAGAGCTCCGTATATTGAATCCCGATCACCGGACACGTCAGCGCCCATGCCGACGCCGATCTTCCCCAGGTCAGCATCCACGTCACCACGGGAGACCGCCTCCGCGCCCGTCGTAATGCACCGAACGAAAGAGACAAGTTCAGGTGAGCAGAACTTTAGTAGGCGCTGGACGTCCAGCGGCCACTCCCGAATAAGCCGGACGGCGGTGCCAACATCCAAGTGAATCGCTAGCCGCAAAAGCCCATCCTTCTCAGGAGCCGCCAGCCAGTCCGAAATACATTGGGAAGCGTGATACCCGAAGCTCTCGACTGATAGCCTCCTTCGACGTCCGAGCTCGTCGAGAGCGCTTATCGACGTTCTGGCCAAGAGTTCGTCCGTATCGAACAGCCCGAACCAAGACAACGGAGTATACCCGCCGACCCGATTTGTCAAGGAATCGATCGTAATCCGATCAATCAAGCGAAGTGCGTCAACGCTGGCCTCTCGGACATCTTCAGACTCGTAACTTCCAATTTCCGGCATCAATGTGTGGACGATGTTGCCCACAATGTTTGCGCAATAGGACCGGATCGCCGTCGCAGAGGAACTGTCACCCCAACTGTCGGCGAGATCGAGCAGCCGGTCCAGCGATCTCATCGTTGCATCGCGGTCCTCGTCCGAACTCGGGAAATGATAGACCAGATCCAGCGCTTCGAACGGAAGCGCGCCTTCCCTGATACCAGGCCATACTGGCAACCAATAGTCAATGCCAGACCTGGACCCCCTGGGCGCCGGCTCAAGGATATCGCCAAGGGCGGGCGCAGCGAACCATTTGGCTTCGGCTGCCTCCCAGTCAGACAGCTCCCCAAGTTCTCCTGCGTCGGCTGCGTCCGCCAACGCTGCGAGCACATTGCTGGGACTTGCCTCTCCAGCAAACCGCGCAGACTCCAAAGCGGCCGACAGGGGCCAACTAATTGTTGACCCCATTCTAAACACCCAACCAGTTCTGCCGATCGAGGCCAACTTACGCAAAGCGCTCGCCAAACTGGCTGCGGTGGGCGACACCTGAAAAGCGCCGATCGCACCGAACGCTTGCCATTCATCACCAGTAGGCAGCGCAGCAATCACGCGCTCCCAGATCGCGCGTCCGTGATTGAGCCGCCTGATGCCCGCATCTATCTGACGTGGGCCCCCCTCACGGAATAGCGGGCCACTGGGCCGGGCCTCGATCGCAAATGGTAAGGTCGTTGCGGCAAACGCATCGTACCAGGTTGAAGCAGAGCCGTCGTCGTTGCGGAAGGAGCCGCGAAACCGCCTAGATCCCCGCACTATCTCTATCGCGCCCGGGACGGACATTTCCGCGACCCTGGAAGAGATTGCACCCCGCAGGGAGTCCCACCGTTCAAATTCCACGGCGTTTGATATCGACACGAGGTTCGCCTCAGAAAACAATCCAATGGCCCGACCAAGGCTTACTCGAGCCCAGCTTATCCTTCGGTCCGCCAGCGCACCTAGCACCATTATGCGATTTGCGCTCGCCGCTTCATCCGCGAGATTCCAGGATTCTAGGCGCTCCAAAGCCAACGCTTCCACGGTTGGCGAGGTTGCGCACAGGTGTGCGATACCTTCCGCGTCTATGAGAGGTGGTATATCCAAGAGTGTCAACGCGCGTGCGGCGAGCAATCTTTCGTAACGCGGCTGGGTCTCGCATGCCCCGTCTTGTAGCACGCCTAGTGCAATTTCGGCTCCAGTGCGAGGTAGACCGGTAGATCCGGTGGCCAGATCGAGATACTCACAAAGGACAATGATCGAGTCCTTCAGCACATCTCGCTCGGCGAATATTTTCCCGGCCGCGAACAGAATAACGTTACGCCAATGTGGATGCGCAGCGACACTCTGCAAATGTTCCGGAATATCCCTCTCCGGCAACCCTATAATGAATTCTGCTGCCATAAACTCTTGAAGGCTGCGAATCTCAAACGCAATGGTATCTGCTCGAACTGAGGCTAAGAATACGAGTCGATCCGTCGCTAGCGACGCGAACTTTGCCGTCAAATTGACGGCAGACTGCTCGTCGTAGCCTTGATCGCGGAGCCGAGCTTTGATCAGGTCGTTCAGGTCATCCTTCGAAAGAGCGCTCGAAGTCTCCCCGGCCTCGGCGCTCCTTTCCTGCAGCAGGAATCCGACCCGTCGATGGATGTGATCAATGTCGTTCTCATGGCGTCGCAGCAACTCAGCGAGCTCACCCTCCTTCTGCTGCTCTCGCTGAAAGATCACGCGGTAGTACGAGTTGAACAGGCGCCACCGATCTCGCGGCGCTTGCCCGAGTCGCTCAAGGAGAACTACCATGATCGTGACCTGCAACGGAGAACCTAGTAGCCGTGAAGTGGCGCTGTCTTGTGCCGCCCGTTCGAACTTCGCTATAAGGTCGGCGGATCGTTCCGAATGAGCCCCTGACCGCAGTGCAATGAAAGACGAGGCGAATCTGACTGCAGCATCGGATTCCAGTGGCGTAAGCACGAGGTGTTCATACTGGTTCGGGTCGAATTCGTGGCTATACCCCTGTGGCCGTGTCGTTGCTATCGTCACCACGTCGCCACCCAGTTGGGTCGCATCGAAGAAGAAGTCTCGAATGGACTCGAGCACTTGATCGCGATTGCTGCTCGGCGGCACCTCATCCAGGCCGTCAATGAGCAGGAGCCAAGGGTACTCCTTTAGCCAATAGCGCATTTCGGAAGCGTCAACCACCACACTGCCTCTGCTACTAACCTGGCTGGCGATAAATTCAAGGAGGGTTGGACTGGAACCCGAATTTAGTGCATCGGCCAACTTCGTCATCACAATGCGAATTGGCCAACGGCGATTATTGGGAGGAGCGACCCCAAGTTTCGCAAGACTAGAGTTGATCGATTCGATCGCCGGTGCAATATCGGCTTCAGCAGCGAGGCGCGTTCCTTTGAGGAGACTCGCACGATACACGAGAGCCAGGTACTGCGTGACTGTGCTCTTGCCTTGACCCGGACCGCCGAGAAGTACGGTTCTGCGTTGCGACTCATGTGCCCGAGTGTCGCTATATGAAGCGTCTGCTTTCCCGATGAGGAGCGGTATCGCACCTTGCGTGTTGCGAACTTCCTCGATTTCCCATTCTTCCGTCTCTTCTTCGACGGACCTATCCGTTGCGACCGGGACATCGGTGAAGACTTCCGCGACCGTCATGGGTGTATCAGCTGCACTCCCGGCCTGCGTTAGATTCAGGGCGTTGTCATCCAGAAGAGTGCGTGCTGCGTGCGCATATAGGGCATTTTTAAGTTCCACGCGGCGATGTTCAGATGTATCCAGCAGCCTCGCCAGAACATCTCCGGGAGTTGTAAATGCCGCAAACGATCGGCGAATGTCTTGATTCCGGTCGAGACTAACCCTTATGTCGTCATAGTGCCAGATGCGGAATCCCTTGATCCCCAACTCGCTCTCACGAATCATGCCTTCGACCAAGCGGTTTGCTTCGTCGATGCCGGCGTCAGGATGAGCAGAGAGTCGCACGTTCGTAGCTAACAGATAGAATTCCGGTACACGGTGGCGATTTCCGTCTGGCTTTTTCCACAGACTTAGTTCTTTTTCCATTTCCGACTTGAACCACTTAAGGTTGTCGGATACCGATTTGATATCACGGCGGGCCTTCGCTTGGAGAACGCCATAGCCATCCCAAAGGGCACCAGCCGCCTGCGCTGGCGCTGGGCCATCCCAGGACGCTTCGCGACCACCGTCCGGCCCGTCTCCGAACGTTCCGACTAGTGGCCCTAGCGCTTCACGCGCCAGAGCCTGCACGAGATGCTCGAACTCTCTGGGGCCCAGCCTATGCAGGTCATAGTCCACGCGCTGATCTTGCCCGCGAACACGCACAGATTCAATCGTTGTGCCCTACCTTGTCATAATTTCGCCCTGTCCGATCGTATTTGCTCTACACACCCGTCCGGTGTAGTGGCCACCTGCCACTTCGCATCGCCCCAGCAGATGCTGGAGTTTCGTGCGACGTAGCAGAGGTGCTGCCGAGCGACGATCCGTCCGGTGCGGATGCCCGACACGGGTGCCAGAGGTCCTGTTCGAACCGGTAGCCCATCCAACTGGCCCGGCCACCAAGGCCCGAGCCTCCGTCACGACAGGGCACTGACTGCGGTCACGCTAGGCGCGGAACCAGCCCGGCATGCTTTCCGCTCGACGTATGACGGATCAGGCTCGGTTGGCAACAGGAATGACGCTGTGGCTAGTACTACAGCCGTAGATCGGGCCGGTGGGCTGCGGTGATGCTGCCTTCGTGTCGTTGGTAGTGGGCTCGTTGGGCGCGGTGCTGGTGGCGTCGTCGCCATCGGGACCAGGCCAGGACCCTCTCGATACCCCGAGCCAGCGTCTGGCGCGATCCCGCTCTGACGCTGCAATCCAGGCGCCGCGTGGCCTCCCGCGCGACGCTCACGGAGACGCCCAAGGGCGGGAGCAAGAAGCGGCGCGTCGACTTCCCTAGACCATGACCGATCTGATGGACCGGTTCTACGCGCTGGACGCATGACACAGACACGCATGCGGCCCGTCCCATAGGGTCATCCGGTGCGCATATTCCTCGCCGGGGCGACCGGCGTGATCGGGTCCCGGCTGCTGCCCCTGCTCCTCGCTACGGGCCATGACGTCACGGGGACCACGCGTTCCCCCGAGCGCGCGGGCATGATCGAGAAGGCCGGCGGCAGTCCGGTCGTCGTGGACGTGTACGACGTCGACGCGCTCACCACCGCCGTCGTCGCGTCCCGGCCGGACCTGGTGATGCACCAGCTCACCGACCTGCCCGACGATCCCGCCGAGATCCCGGAGCGGGCTGCCGCGAACGCGCGCATCCGGACCGAAGGAACGGCCAATCTGCTTGCGGCCGCGCGGGCCGCGGGCGGGGCGCGGATGCTTGCGCAGTCCATCGCGTGGACGCCACCCGGGCGAGCCGACGCCGTCGCCTGGCACGAGGCAGCCGTGCTGGACGCGGACGGGGTCGTGGTTCGTTACGGGCAGCTCTACGGTCCGGGGACGTACTACGAGACGGAGCCGCCCGCGCACCCGCGGATCCAGGTGGACGACGCCGCTCGGCGGACGGTTCCGCTGCTGGAGGCTGCTTCGGGGGTTGTCGTGCTGGCCGATCCGGAGGACTGACCTGGCTGCCCGTCATGTCAGGCAGTACGCCGCTCCCGTGGCGGCCGCGAAGGGGACGAAGCCATCGTCCCTGCCGGAGGCGAGCAGCATGGTGAGGCTCCGGCCGTCGTCGCGCCGGTAGGCGTAGGTGACGTAGCCGAGCAGCTGCCCGCCGTGTCCCCAGAGCTGGCCGCCGCACGGCAGGTCGAAGCGTTCCAGGCCGGGTCCGTAGTGGAAGCCCATGCCGATCGGGACGGTGGTGCGCATCTGCGCAGGGACTTCTCGCTGATCAGGCTCCCGCCGAGGAGCGCGTCGAAGAAGACCTGCAGGTCGCGGGGCGTGGAGACCATCTCTCCGGCCGCCCAGTCCAGGGAGACGTTCTGCTCGGTGACATCTACGCTCCGGCCGTCCGTCATGTTGGCGGTCGCCTGGATGGCAGGTTCCGGGAGCGATGAATCCGAGACTGGGAATGATGTGCCGGTCAGCATCAGCTTCAGGAGAATCCTGTGCTTGATCACGTCGCTGCACGGAGTAAGGCCTGTCTTCAGGCTCCGATGGGCTCGTAGAGCACGTCCTCCGCGTCCCGCATCTCCCGCTCCACCCGGTCTGCAAGGCTCGGGTCATCGATGCGCACGCCGAGCTCGATGTTCCCGTACTCGGCGCTCCACGAGAAGTTCGCGCTCGTGACGACCACGAACCGGTGGTCCACCGAGAGGAACTTCGCGTGGTTCCGGACCGGCCTGCCGTCGAAGTCCCGGGTCCGAAACGCCTCCCCCGGCGCCAGCCACTCCGCAACCTCACCGGCGGAGGGACCAGATCCTCCTGCGCTCGCACCGGCATCGACGTACACCCGCACCCCAACCCCCGGCCGTCGCGAGGCTGCCCGCAGTGCGCCCCACATTCCCGAGGACCGCTGGAAGTTGAACGTCGAGCACACCACCGACTCCCGAGCGCCTTCGACGAGCGGCACCAAGGAAGTCGTCAGTCCACCGCCGCCGGCCAGGTGGCCGGGCATGGTCCAGAGCGTCTCAACGCGTCGCGTCACCGAGTGGGCACCCTCAACGCCCCGTAGGACCGCGGCGAGCAGCTCACGGTCCGCCCGCAACCCGGCACCTGTTACAAGATCCAGGGCGTGCGACCGACGCCCCAGGTCCACCATCGCGAACGCCGACGGCACAGACTCCTCGTCCTCGAGCGCCGTTGCAACGAGCCGCGCCTCGGTGCCCGTCAGGAGGGCACCAAGTGCGCGCATGGCCTCGCCCCGCTCAGCCGAAGAAGCCAAGGCCCGCTGCCCCAGGGAGGTCCACAAGGAACCGTCGGTCCAGGAACCGATTCGCACGCTCGCATGACGTCTCCGACGCCATGGCGCACGTGTGGCAGGCCGCGCCGTGCAGGAAGTCCTCGGGGTCCTTTGGTGTCCGCTGTGCGCACACCGGGTCCGACGAGCACCGCTTCGCCCGCTCCAGAGCACGCTTCGTCACCCGCCAAAGTTGGTCGGGCCTAGAAAGCTGCACCAGCCCGCCAAGGGTTCCGTCGGAGTCCGAGGCCGTCGTGATGATCATCAGCCCAGCGGCGGCCGGCCGGTCTTCGGTCGGCTTCCATGCGTAGATCCGCTCGGACAATGACGCCGCCGAGTACCCGGAGTACATCGCCATCTCGCGGATCAGCACGTGCGACAGCGTGTGCAGCAGCCAGTACCTCGGGGGCAGCAGACGAGTGTCGGGGTCAACGTCCTTCGACGTCTCCGAGTACCTCGCGTTGAAGTTCCGTTCGTTGGCAGCCCGGTGGGCCTCCCACAGCTCGGTCGCCTCGACCTTCGTTTCCCACCGCCCGACGGCGCCCTCGTCGAGTTGCAGGTAGATGCCCTCGCCGCGGTCCTCGGTCGCGACTGCCCACGTGGGACCGCCGGTTCGGGTGAGCGGCGCAATGCGGGCGGGCATGTCGTTCGCCCGCTCCATCTCGTCGATCCGCGTGAAGCCGACCACGGCGTTCACCTTCCGCAGTCGGTCGATCGATAGCACCCGCGACACTGACCGCTTCTCCAGCTCCGCGTGGACGTCCTGCTTCGTCAGCGCGAGCCCGCTCTTCTTGTCGGCCTCGTGCTGTGGTCCGAGCGGGTCCTGCAGCAGGTGATTCCACTCCGGGACGAGCAGTTCGATCGGGTCCCATTTCTCCAGCGCCTCGTACACCTCCTCCTCGGTCGGCTCGGGCGTCAGTGCCTGTTCCACCGCCGTGCGGAGCTGTTCGTCCGACCATGCAGCGAGCTCGGAGTCCTCGTCCTCCAGGAACTCACGGATTCGGTCAAGCCTGTCCTGGTACTTCTCAACCCGCTTGTGCCCTGCCACCGCAACGAGCGCACACCCGAACCCGTTGGCAACGACGCCAGCCGATTCGGACTCCGGCATGACCACGATCGACTGCGTCGCCGCGAACCAGAGGTTCGACGCGCCAAGCAGCATCAGCCGCGAGGCGTTCTTGCAGCCCTTGGAGTCGAACATGCCGAGGTGCGGGTGCCGCCCACGGCAACGCGGCAGCTTGTCCCGACCAGCCTCACCCTGTGCGGCGTTCATCGGCCGCGACTGACCGCAAGCGCCGCAGTGCACGGTTGCCGACGCGCCCTTACCAACCGTGCGCTCGGTCATCTTCAACGGTGCCTGCTCGACGCCCGCAGGGCAGGGCCCACCCTCGTGAACCCACCAGTCGTACGGGAACTCGTCCACATGGCCGTCAGGGCACGCCAAGAGGAACCGGGCGGGGACAGCCTGCCGAGCGACCTTGCTGGGCTTTCCGCGGTGCCCCGGGCATTTCGGATGCTCGAAGCGAGCCATGTCAGGTCGAAACGGGTTGGTGTTGACGTAGTCGAACCGCGTCAGCGGAGCCAGGAGGTCACAACCCGTGCACCGCAGCCACTGCGGGAATACCCTCGATGGCACTCCGAGGTCGTCTCCCTCCTTGGATGCCTGGTTTCGCTTCGGCGCCCATGGAAACGGCCTCAGTTCCTGGACACCGAACTGTCCTGGAAAGCGTCGAACAGCATCAAGCAGGCGTGGAGCATAGACCGTCGGGATGCTTCCACGACGCGCCCAGACCCGGTCCCAGTCATCGAGCCCAGCCGGCATCACCGTGAAGTGCGGCAGGTCCATGATGGCGCCAGGACCGTAGTTGTAGAGCAGGTTCGACGGTCGTGCCGAACCCACCTTGGCGCGGTTCTTGGTCGCCTTCTGAGAGTCAGCGGCATCGAGGTCGCCAAGTGGATCGAGGACGTCGCCCACAGGTCCATCAAGGACGTCAGTCATCTACCCCACCGTTCGTATCACTGGGTGCCGCCATCACCCATTCGGGTGGCGCCATGTACAGCTCCGTCGCCATCAGCTTTTCCTTGATCGGGCTCACGAGCAGGTTGATTTCCGGCTGCACCTCACGCATCGAGTTGGCCACCGTGAACGGCACGCTGTCGATGCCGTGGCCAGCTTGCGAGTTCTCCGGCGAGAGCAGGAGCGCACTCTGCTTGGACTCGTCGCGCACGCGCTCGTAGACGAGTTCGTGCTGCTTCTTCGCCACGATCTTGCGACGTGCCAGCCACTGCCCCAGCCGGTTCTTGAGCCGCTCGGAGACCTCGTGCGCGGCGGCCTCTCCCCCCGCGACAGCAGCTCGGGCAACGATGCGCTCGATCAGGTCCTCGACCCGCGGCACGGCGTCGTCGATTCGGTTGGCCGATCTCTCCGACGAGAGCCCGTCCTCGCGGGGCGCGTCCAGCACCCGTGCCGCGCTAACCAGCACGCCGTCGAGTGACCGCTCCAGCGACGTCAGCGAGTACGGCGTCACCGAGAGCGGTTCAACCTGGGAATAGAACGTCTCGTGGTAGTGCCGGAACTGTTCGAAGTGGGCCAAGTCGCGGGGGCGCGCCCAGTTCCCGAGAGTTACCACCAGTCCCGGTCGGCCGGCGTCAAGTCCCGGTCGACCCGCGTCACGGCCAACACGAGAGGACGCCTGGATGTACTCCGCTGTGTTCTTCGGCTGCCCCACCATCAGCATGAGGCCGAGCCGGGTCACGTCGACGCCCACCTGGAGCATCGACGTGGCCAGCACGACGTCGAACGGGTTCACGTCCCGATACTCGACGGTCTCCCCGGCTTTGCGTTTCTCACCGAGTGCCTGGCGGCCTGCGGACGAGTCGGCTCCCACGTCGAACCCCACGGCCATGTGGTCCAGCGTGGCGGTAATTTCACTGCTCGCCACGCGCGACGTCAGCTCGGCTACGTTCAAGGATCCGTACGCGGTGCCGAATCTCGTCGGGAAGTACTTCCCGGGCCGCTTCTTGCGGATTGCCGTCTGCACATCGTCCGCGACGTACCGTGCCATGCCGGCCAGCTCGCGGGTGGCATTGAAGTAGCCCACGAGTGTCATGTACGGGTCGGCAGCCTTGCCCGCTCGGTCGATCAGCAGCTGCCCTGCCTGGAGCAGGTTGCTCGCGACGACGATCTCCGCCGCGGTCAGCCGAACACCCGTGGTGCTCACGCCCACGTACCGCCGCCCAGGCGTCTGAGGCGTCACCGGCAGCTCGCTGGAGAAGAACGTGTCGGCCACGTCCAGCACCTGCGGCGGGAACATCGTGACCTTGCGCCCGTACAGACCGCGGATCTGGTCGACGGCGTTTCGCACCGTCGCAGTGGACGCCACCACAAGGGGGCGCACCGGCGAACCAGAGGCGTCCTTCCACGTTGTGAGCACGTCGATCGCCATCTCGAACGCGCCAACGGCAGTGCCGAGCGCTCCGGTAATGAGGTGCAGCTCGTCCTGGATGATCAAGTCCGGAGGCCGCAACCGGTCCGCACGGCGTACGCGCGCCGACGGGTGGGTGTCTTTACGCGGATGCATCCCGCCCACCTGGACGTCGCACCCGTCGTAGTCCGGGTGCACGTAACCGTGCCGGTCGCAGCGCCGACCCACGTACCCGAACAGCGCCGCAGCCTCACCCTCGCGGGCCAGGCGCGCGAACTTGTCGACCGTGGCGATCACGAACGCCGGCGCCAGCCGGTAGATCTCCTCGTCGACCGTCAGGACAGGCAGCCCCTCACCGTCGCCCGCGCCCTCTGCGAACGGACAGTCGCCGAAGGCGTCCCCACAGAACACGAGAACCCGCCGCGTCACCGGGTCGCCCTTGATGTGCTTGGCGCCCTCGATCGGTGTGCCGCACCACGGGCAGCGCTGTAGCTGCAGCACCGTGAGGCCGTACTTGCTGTTCAGCTCGTTGGCCTTCTTGAGCTGCTCCTCTGCCTCCTTGTACCGCTTGGGCGATACCGACGTCCCGACCCACAGGCCGATCCGGAACGGCTTCTCGCCCCAAACCTCAGGTGCCCGGCGACGCTCCACCTCCGCTGCGCAGATCAACGCCGTCGCCCGCTGGAACTGCTGCGCCGTCAGGAGCCGCAGCGTGTAGCGCATGAGCACGGCGACACCGTCGCCGCCGTCGAGCTTGCCATCGACGCTCTCGACAACACCCTGCCGACGACGCACCGCGAACGTGAACGCCGCAAGGCCGAGGTATGCCTCGGTCTTGCCACCACCGGTGGGGAAGAACAGGAGCTCCGCGCTCGCGGCCTCGCCGGAGCGGCGTGGAAGCCCCGGCACCGCCAGGGCCTCGATCTGCATCAGCACGAAGGCGAGCTGGAAGGTGCGCCAGGAGTGGGCCTTCGGCCCGCCTTCCAGCACCTTCGCACGGGCTGCCGCAAGGTCCAACCCGGGCTCCTCCGCCCGCAGCGCCGCGACCTGGGACTGGACGCGCTGGTCGGCCATCACGCGGTTCATGAACCCAAAGCAGCGCAGCGCCTCCTCGTCGCCAAGTAGAAAGTCCAACCCGCGCTCGAGCTGCTTGGCGACCTTGCGTGCGTCCTGGATCGCGTCCTCCGCCACCTCGCGTAGGTGGTCGGGTAGGTCCGCCGCGACGGCGTCCTGGGACTCGAGCCACGCCCGGTATCCGGTCACGATCGGCCGCAGGCCCGCGTCGAGCTCAGCGGCCGACGCCGACGCCAGTCGCTCCATGTCCAGCAGCGCGCCTTCGATCTCCCGCGCCCGTGTCTGCGGGGTCTCCGAGACCGGGAGCCACCGAGTCCGAACCTGCGTTGCCCGACGCGCCCCCGGAGCCACCGTCCAGTCCACCGAGCAGGTCCGGCCGATCGCGAACTCCAGCCGGTCCCGGTACTGCAGCTGCAGCCGGGCCAGCTCGTTCTCGGAGTCCAGCGTCGAATCCTGCAGCACGTCGGTGACAGGCAAGAACACGTCCCTACCTTCCGCCTCTACGTGGATCTGCGTCTGGTACATCCACGCGTCCGTCGGGATCTTCCGCGGAGTCTCCCTGTCGTTGCACAGCGCGACCTCGACAATGCGGCAGCGCTCCGAGTCCACGACGTCGATCTGAAGCAGTACCTTCTCCTCGAGCCAGACCTTCTTCGTTTCACCAGGGATCAGCGAGCCGACCTCAACCGACTTCGCGTAGTCGTGCGTGGTGCGCACGTACCGGCGGATCTGCCTCCCGCTCTTCGTTACCTCGTCGGATACCTCCGCCCGGTACGTGCCCCAAGAGGCACGCACTGTCACGCGTTCCTGAGTCAATGCCACCTGGAACCGAAGCCCCATGGACGCGGGAATCATCAGCCCTTTGCGGATGGGGGCGTCCTCGACACCGTCGTCGTCCGCCGAGGCCGGGTCGTGGTCGGTGTTCGCCACCGGCACCCCACGCCCCTGGTCGGCCTCCTCGCCGGGGACGATGTCGTCGTCGGCGTCCTCCGCGTCGGCCTGCGTGACCGCACCCTTACCAACCAGCTTGGCCGGTGCAATCCGGCCCACCAGGTAGAGGGCATCAGGCTGGGCCTCGAGCACCTCGTCGTCGCCGTGAGCCGGCCCCAGGAGCTCCCGCTCAAGGATGTCTGAGAGGTTCTCCCGAACGGTCCATGAGTCCCACTCCCCCTTGGGGGCGTGGGAGAGCTCGTATTCGCGAGCGTCCTTAGGGAATCCCGATTCGGCGGTCGAGCCCGTCGAGACTCCGGTCACCTCGGTCATTCGTCCTCCGCCGGTGGTGAACTGGCTGGTCATCGTCACCGTACCTGGAGCTCGGCGTCCTCGGCGGGCGAACCGACCAGGCATCGGGAACTTCGGCCGCGTGATGCTGACGCGCTACCGCGCCACCTCCGTAACGGACTAGAGTTCCTGCAGCAACCCGACGAGACCTGACCGCGGTTCATCCGGCGGCACGAGAGTGGTTGAGTTCCAGAAGCCGGTCCAGGATCTCCACTCGGGCAGCTGGGCTCACTGTCCAGCGCTCCATCTGACGGTAGGTGTGGAAGCCGTGGTCCAGCGGCACCGCCGGTAAGCCGTCGGAGCCGTCCCAGCCGTAGGCCGCCATGACCGCATGATCCAGCTCGACGTGGATCTGGCGCAGGCGCTCGACGTCGCGATCTCCGCAGTCCTCCGGGTCGTTGACCCGGTTGTAGAGCTTGGTCAGACCCAGATCGAGCCGCAGCATCGTCTCGCGGCGCTCGGTGTCGAGCATCCTGCCGATCTCAGCGAGGCGGTCGGTAGGTGCTGGACGGGGAAACGTCTCGAAGACATCCGACGGCGTATAGACAGGGTCGACGCGCATGGAAGAGCCGAAGCAAATCGCCCAGGTCTGATGAACGTTCGACGACAAGACCGCCTGCAGGTTATAAGAACCAGATGCAAAGACAACGAGCTTGTGGGTGAATATTTGGCCCGTGGGCACCCGCACCGGCATCAAACCCTTGCTTGTCTGCACAAGCACGAGCACCTCGTCGAAGTTTTCAATGGTGCGCCGGAGCTTGGGCCGCTTCTCCGCATACTGCCACCAGTAGTCCCGGTAGACCTTACGATTGTTCGCCATCCGCTCCGGCTTCACTCGGTCAAGCACTCGCGCAAAAGGTGCCTCGTATTTCGCGGACTCGACCTCGCTGCGGTCGTTGAAATCGATCACCCACCTCGACGCCGAGCAATCAGGGTTCCCGTATAGATTCGTCCCGCCCAGCAGCGGGCGCAGTACCTCGGCGTTGCGCGGATCGTCGGCGATCCATTGCTGGGCCTCGTCCGGCTCAAGCACGAACCCCATGCCGAGCACGTAGCATCCGATGAAACCGAGGTCAGCGTTCTCGACCAGCCGCATCGGGTTTCCGGTCGCCCGCCCCGCTGGTTCCAGGAGCGTCGAGATCGCCTGCACCGTCACGCCATCTGACACTCGCTGGACACTGTCGGGCACCAGGCCAACGCTCCCCCACACCGCCGCATACTCCAGGTTGGCGGACTGTGCTGGCCACGACCGCGACTGGATCGCGCGCGTGATCGTCAGCCCCGACTCCACCATGCGGTCGAGCCCCACCTGGCGCGTGTCACCTTGCGCGATGGTGTTGGTCGCGATCAGGCCGAGCGTTCCATGCGGCGACAGCAGCGACTGAACGCGCAGGAAGAAGTAACCCACCAGGTCAGCGCTGCCGCGAGCGCCGTCGGCTAGGACGTTGACGAACCAGTCGCGGACATTGGTGCCCATTGCGCCGGTCAACTTCTGTCCACCGAGGAACGGCGGGTTGCCGATGATCGCGTCGAAGCCGCCATGAGACTCGGAGCCGCCCAAGACGTCGGGCACGGCGAGGGCCCAGTGGAGGGGCTTCCAGCGGTCGTAGTCGGTGACGGCATCGGGGGTAAGGCCTGCGTTGATGACGCGGTCAAGCATCGCAGAGTCGCCTACTCCGTCGGCCAGGAACGCCCGGTCCACCGCGATCCGCAGGTCGTCGTAGGCCTCGTTGAGCTTCTTGCCGGGTTTACCACCGTGACGCAGCCCGGCAGCGATGACTCCGTCGGCCACCTTGCTCAAGGTGGCGGAGCGTTCGTGGATGCGGTCAAGCAGACGGCGCTTGGCCTTGGCCGAGCGGGCGGGGTCGCTCTCCTCGATCGGGCTGGCGAGGTCGCGTCGGGCCTCGATGACATCGTGGATCACACTGCCGACGTCGAGCATCTCGATCCCGGTGGCTTCCGAGCCTTCGCCGAACAGCGCGCCGGTGGAGAACCCCATCATGGCGTCGCCGTGGCCGGTGAAGGTCTTTGCCTGCGTGGGGTCGATGTGCAGCGCATCGAGCTGCCTGATGTCGGTGACGCCGAGCAGGGAGTTGCCGTGCAGCACCTTGTCGTCCACGAAGGAGAACGGCTGGCCAGGGTCCAGTGACACGAGCCAGAGCGAGAGTTTGCACATCTCGACGGCCATGCCGTTAATGTCGGCCCCGTACAGACAGCCGGCTACGACCTGGCGCCGGGCGCGGATCTCCAGCTGGTGCGGGGTGCCGGTGGCAATCCCTTCTGCGTGCCAGGCCTCGACCAGCTTGCCAGCCAGATACTCGGCCGCAGCGACGAGGAACGCACCGGATCCACACGCGATGTCAGCGACCTTGAGGTCGAGGATCTTGTTCCAGCGGATAAGCCGCCATTGATCACGGTCGGCCGTCTGGTGTGGACCGGGCGAGTAGACGAGCGGCTCCAGTGCGTGCAGCACCACTTCCTGAGCCAGCGACTTCGGCGTGTAGTGGGCGCCCGAGTTCGCCCGCGAGGGCGTCTCAACCACGGCGAGGCCGCCGGGCTGGATCACAATGGGCCGGTCGCGCAAGTCTCGGCGGATGATGCCGACGTAGGGGCGCAGACGTGCCAGCAGTTCCTCATCGCGAGTCACCGCGAGGAGGGCGCGCTCGGCGTCGTCGGGCAGGGTGACTAGGGCCTTCTTCAGAGCGGTACCGCTCCTCGCCTTCGCGCCGGACTGGTTCTTCTTCAGCCAGTCAAGCAGGGCCGTGATGAAGCGAGCGTCGTCGCCCGTCTCCTCGTACAAGTCGTCCAGAAGGCCGAGCGGGACCTCGGGTTCTTCGCCGTCCTTGCCGACCAAGCCAACCGTAACCTCGGTGACGTCCTCGGCGGTGTAGCCGAGCAGGCCCTCATAGATGTAGCCGATCTGCTCCACGTCGATGTCGCGGAACGAGATGCGGCGCCGCTCGTTGCCGACGGTGGCGTACTGCACCGACTTGAGGACCTCGAGCATCACGCGGTCGCTGGCGGTCACCGAAAGGGCACCGTCGCCGGACACCGTGGTCAGGAACGCGAAGCGTTCCGCGTCGAAGAGCGAGCCGCCGTAGGCGGGGAGCCGCATGTCCTCGGTGCTGACGCCCGAGTACAACGCCTGCGAGGTCGCCAGAAGGCGGTGCCAGGTGTGGTGCGTGCCGTCCAGGGCCTCAGCATTCTCATCCTGGAAACGAGCCTCCAGCACGTCGAGCTGGTCGCTGATGCCGTAGCCCTCGGTGAACAGAGCGCTCTGCGGCATCATCGAGCGTTCCTCGGCGAAGAGGAGGAACACGACGCGCATCATCGCGGTGACGGCGCCCTCGTAGACCTGGTGCCGATCGGCGGGCAACGGATCGGGTCGGCCGGCATCGCGGGCGTCGATCGCGGACTCGGAGAACGCGGAGACCAGGAGCTCGACAGCGCGGCGCACCTGGGTGCCCAGTGCGACCGTGATCTCCTCGGCCGCCGTGACGGACTCGCGGAACAAGGCGGGGAGGCGATCGGACTCCGCACCACCGAGCAGACGCTTCGGCTCGGTCAGCGCGAAGAACGCGTCGCGGACCGCACCCTCGTCGATCCACGTCTGGGAGTCGACGATCCCCGACGCAGTCATGACGTCGGTCTGCGCGGAGACGATGGCCCACCAGCGGCCGTCGGTCACAACGCCCACCGGGTGACCCGAGGCACGCAGAATCGCGTCCATGCGGTCGATCGGGTTGGCGGACCAAGCGTCGTCGTACGGGTCGCGCAACGACGACACGGGGTCCACCACGAGGACGAGCGCACCAACGTCCTGGCCCCGCACGAAGGCTCCCGTCGCCTCGACGGTCACAGCGTGGTCGGGTGACGCAGCGCGCGGGACGCCATCGGGCAGCGACGCCATGTCCCAGGTGAGGAAGTTGCCCCAGCCAGCCACGTCCTGAAGCACCGCGGTGACCCACTTGTCGCGAGCGCCACGGTAGCCCGCGAGGACGTTCTCGTCGCCGGGCTTGTTGAACCACTGGTCCCAGGCCCGGTCAATGTCGGGCTTGGCGTCGCGGAGCGCAGCCTTGGCGGACTCGGAGATCTGCCCGATCCCCTGAGGCCAGACGCGCTTGAGGGCGGGGACTGCGACGAACGGGCCCTCGCGGTCGACCAGCTCTAGCCAGCCGCGGTGGCGGTCGGTGACGCTGGTGAGGCGGCGCGTGTACGGACGGCTCATGTGAGGTCTCCCTGCTGAGCGTCTGCCGGGGTCAGCGCGAAGACGACGGCTGCGGCGGCGACGTACGGCTTGATATCGGTGTACCGCTCGCGGATACCCGCGATCTCGCGGGTCTCTTCGGCGTCGAGTTCGGCGAGGCGGTCCTCCATGGCGCGGATGTCGCGCTGGAACTGGCGCTTCTCCTCGTCCAGAGTGAATAGCGCTGCCGCCGACTCCTTCTCCATCTGGCGCAGGCGCGCCAATGACTCGGTGAGGTTGCGGCGGAAGGCCGCGAAGATCTCGCGGGCGCGGTTCACGTCGGCCTCTTCACGGTGCTTGAGGCTGTCAGTGACGGTCTGCTGCTTGCGTTCGGCGGCCTTGCGCATCGCGTCGTCAAGGCGGTCGCGCAGGCCGCGCTCGGGCGCGTTCCACTCGGCGGCGAGCTTCTCCCGAATCTCAGGCCCAGCAAGGGCAAGGTCACTGAGGTCAAGAGTCCGCTCGACGAGTGCCTCGGCCTTGGCCTCCGCGAGAACGCGGCCCTTCACGCGAATGCCGGCAAGGAAGACCTCCTCGTGCAGGCGCAGTCCTCCGCGCCCCACCAGGACCAGGCGGGCGACGGCAGCAACGCAGGACTGCTCAATGTCGTCGACCACCACGGCGGTCACGCGGTTCATCGAGGACTCTGCGCTGAACAGAGACGAGCGCAGGATGCGGCTGGCCTTCTGCATGAGTGCATGGCCGAGGTGGACGTGCACCACGTCATCGTTGACAGCTTCCAGGGCCGCCTCAGAGCTGAACGTGATCGGACGGTTGACGCCGGGAGCGAGGCGCGTCGACAGACCGCGCAGGGCGAGCTGCCAACTCTGGCCGAGACTGGGAACTTCGAAGACGGGCTCGTCAGTGTCCTCAGAACCGACCTCACGCAGGACGGGCTGGCTCGTCAGCGCCAGAGCCGTATCCAAAACGCGCCGGGAGTTGTCCGGCGTCAGGTGCATGCGTTCCTTGAGCGTGTCGTACTGGCTTGCCAGCCGGGTCAGGGCGCGGTTGAGCTCGGCCGAGCCGGCCATGACCTGGTTGACGGCGTCCTTGTCCTTGCTGATCGCACCCCGCGGCGCGACGTTGATGCGACCGAACTGATTCTGGATCTCGGCATCGATCACGGGGTTCACGGACCCGAGGTCGCCCTGGACCGTAGCGACCTTCTCCGCGATGCGACGCATGAAGTCCATGTCCTCGCGGAACGTGCCGCTCCCCCGCTCGGGGAGGAACTGCACGATCTCGGGGTTGTGGGTCTGGCCATAACGGTCGATGCGGCCAATGCGCTGTTCCAGGCGCGACGGGTTGAACGGCACATCAAAGTTCACCAGGCGGTGGCAGTGCTTCTGGAGGTCGATGCCCTCACCGGCGGCGTCGGTGGCCACCAGGACACGAATCTTCTCCTTGCTTGGGTCCGCGTTGAACCGAGCTCGAGTGAGTTCGCGCTGCTCGGTGTCCGTAGAGCCCTGGATCGTTGCCAAGCGCTCAGAGTCATATCCACGCTGACGCAGGTTCTCAACGATCCACTCGAGTGTGTCGGCGTACTCGGTGAAGATGACCACGCGCTCGTTGGTCCAGGTCGCCTTGTCCGGGCGGCAGATGCTGTTCAGCCAGCTGATCAGCGCACTCAGGCGAGAGTCGGGCTTTTGCGCGTACCCGATACCCCACTGGACCAAGCTCTCGATCTCTTCCTCGGTGGCGGTCACGAGCGGGTCGGTCGCCTTGGACTGGCGCAGGGCACTGAACTCAGGGTGCTCCGTCGCGCCCTCTTCCTCGTCCGACTGGCCGCTACCGAGAACTTCGGAGTAGTAGTCGTCCTCGTCGTCCTCCCACTCCGGAGTACCGCCGAACTGTGCCTCGCGGTAGCCGGCCAGGGTGGTGCCAAACGCATACGGGCTGGACAGGAAGCGCTTCTTCAGAAGCATCGAGACGATGTCGCCCGAGCGCTTCTTGCCGTTGGCACGCGCGCTGTCTTCGAGAATCTTGGTGAGGCGCTCGAACTGCTGCTGCTCAACCGCCGATGGCTCGAACGGGATCGTCGAGAGCTCGCGGGTCTTGAAGTTCTTGGCCTCGATGTCGCCCTTGAGGCGGCGCACCGTCACCTCCTTGAGCGCCTTCGGATCGACTGATGCACCGCGGCTGAAGCGACGGTTGTCGATCATCTCCAGCAGAGCGGTGAATGACTCGCTGTGCCCGTTATGGGGCGTTGCACTCAGGAACAGACGGTGCTCACAGGTCTTCGCGAGCTCACGAACCGCGACGGTGCGCTTCGAGTCAATCGCGTAACCGCGAGCCTGGCCGACGCTCGTCGGGCTCGACGGGGCGACGTGGTGGGCCTCGTCGACCACCAACATGTCGAAGGCATAGCGCCGGGCACTGTTGATCTTGCCCACGTTGGTCGTGGCCTCGCGCAGGAGGCGCTGAGCGCGCACCCCCGGTAGCCAGGCCATGCTGACTATCACGCGGGGAAACAGCCGGAACGGGTTGGCGTTCAGGCCGTGCGAACGACGCACCTGTGACATGAGGTCGCTGTTGACGATCACGAACTCCAGACCGAACTTCTCCCGCATCTCGTCCTGCCACTTCAGAGCCAGGGAGGGCGGGCAAACGATGACGACGCTCCGCGCACGGTGGCGGAGCAGCAGCTCCTGGACCACGAGGCCAGCCTCGATGGTCTTGCCGAGGCCGACGTCGTCTGCGAGAAGGAGGTTGGTTCGCGGCGCCTGGAGTGCACGACGCAACGGCTCGAGCTGGTAGGCCTCGACGTTCGCGCCCGAGCGGAACGGAGCCTGGAACTCGTCCGGGTTCGCCGAGGTGATGGCGCCCCAACGGACTGCGTCCACGAATGCGGCGAGGCGGTTCGGGTCGTCGAATTCCTCTGCGGTGATGCGGTCCGGAAGGCCTTGATCAGGAGCCACCGAGTGACCGACCTCGAGCTCCCAGACGACACGTAGCTCCTCGCCAAGACGGTCCTCGTCCAGGGACTGGAGCGCCACGACGTGGTTGCGTGTTGGGTGCGCCTCGTCCGCTGGGCTCCGCAGTAGGCCCTGCTCGCGGACATCCGCCACAGCCCATGTAGAACCACGGACCTGAACGATCTGGCCGGGCTCGGGAACAGGCGGCAGGCCCGTAGACGTGGATGGTCCCTGATCGGTGGCAACGGTCACGCCGTCGATGCTAGTTCGCCATGACCGTCGTGCGAGAGCAAAGCGCCTGGCGGGAGACAGGATCACCCCCGACCGGTTGGCTTCCGAACCTCACCGATGAGGAGATGTCAGAGGCTCAGGGCAGACTTCGCATGGCCCACCACCGAGGAAAGGTCTGCACTGCGTGGAACTCGCGAAGGAAGCCCGGAGCTACATCCTGACGTTGTTCGGCCTGTCCTGGGATCGTGCCCTGGCTGGGTTTGTTTGCGGCATTGCCAGCCTCTGGTTCTTCTGGTCCCTGATCACTCAGACCGCGGGTGCCGAGGAGGGCGCTGCTACTCCGCTCGACGGGCTCTCTGCGCTGCTTACCAGGATCAGTGCATCGGAGCCCGCGTGGGTCACAAGTGTCTCTACCTGGCTCAGTGCACCAGAGCGCGACGGTCTGGTCGTATTCTCCGCAGTTGCAGCTGGGATCACTGCAACCATCTACGCGCGGACGCTCAGCACCGGCTCAGAAATAGCCAGTGTCCTTCTGGCGCTGACGGTCATCCAGGCGCATGGATGGTCCACGTTGGCACTGACCGCCACAACAATCGTCGTCCCGGCGGCAATATCCCTTGGCATCGCGCTAGCCCAACGTGATTCCGATCAATCTGACCACGGCGTCAGGCACCGCTTGTCGGCGACAGTCCAACGGTTCCCTTACGCGCTGATTCCATTCGCGCGCGTGGTAGTCGCTCCGGCGGCGGTCCTGTGGAGCCTGGTGAATGCTATGCATCTGACGAGCTCCCGATGGATCCCGGCCTCGACCTGGCGAAGTCTGCCCTCGGTCGACTGCTCGACGGTGAGGCCGACGACAGGCGCGCCGGACTGCAGGCGAGCGTCCTGGCCGGTGTGCTCCTCTCAGACCGGCAAGACGCGACACAACGAGAACTGAACGCTATTTTGCTCGGGACCAGGGTGACGGGCCCTACCGGTGCGCGGGTGGTCCAGTTGGGTGAAGGGCTCGCCGTGCCGGTTAACAGTTCAGGTCACTACCTGCCCGTCGACCCCGCGATCCCCCGTGATCCGAGCTGATAAGAACTCATGGCCATCAGGATGGATCCCTCGTACGTCAACAAGGGCATCAACCGTGCCGCCGAGGCCGTGGTGGAAGCCACCGACTCGGCCGGCGGCCTATGGGTTCCAACCCAGCCAGAGCGCGCGTCATGAGTCACGCCAGGGCAGCGCGGAGCTCTTCACCGACCGGGACCACGCGCCAGCCGCCCGCGCCCAGCTCCGCGGACGTCTCCGCTGAGATCTCGAACTCGGCCGCGACCTTCCGGGCAGGCCAGCCGATCGGGATCGGAACGCCGTCGGCACCCTCGCCCCCGATCTCGGGGCGCGGCAGTCCCATCGCTGCCAGGCGAATGAGCACTGCCCGCTCCTCATCCGTCGCGAGAGCGTGGAGGTCCTCCCAGTCGTCGGGTAGGTCCGTGGCTGTCTGCGCGACCTGATACTCCTCGAACCGGCGAACCGCCTCCGTGAAGGTCTCCGCCGTGGCCTCGTCCATCCAGTACTGCACCGGCGGCCCCTGGATCCAACGTGAGGGCAGGTGATGCCCCGTGCGGGCGGCGAACCTGCTCGGCCAGGTCAGGAGGCCCGCGACGATCTTGCCGTCGCTGGCGAATCCTGCACGTTCGGCCAGCTTCGGGATACCTACCGGGTCGGGTGATGCTTCCATCAGCGCGCTGAAGACCTCGCGTGCCGCGGTGCTGAGCGAGGCCCAAAGCTCGGTGGCCTCTTCTACGTTGGTCTCGACATCCCACCAGGCGAACTCACCTGCCTTGGCGTCCGAGCCTGGCTTCTCACCACGGAATGCGGCTCGCACATCGGCCAGATTGCGCCCGTCCTCCAGACGCCAGAACGTCCAGCCGTTCGTGACACTGCCCTTGACGTGCTTGCCTGCTGCGGATGGGGAGGTGAAGACCGTCCCGCCGACATCCAGCGCTCCGCTCGGCGTGACAGCGGCGAGAGTATCCGCCCAATTTCCGGGGCGAGCCTTTAGAACCGTGCCCGGCGCAAGCAGGCCGGCCGTGACGAGGTCATTCACCTCGACCCAGGTCTGCACACTCGTCCTGGAGTCGGTTATCTCGCCCGTGTGCCCGGTGGGCACGGGCCAGATGCGCAGCAGGATCTCGATCAAGTCAACCGTGCGCTTGTCGATGCGGGCCTCATCCCAGCCGTCTTCGGAGGCCTCGCGGAGCCGCTGGTTCAGCTTGAGCACGTCATGCTGGGCGAGTTTCGCGTACTTGCCACTGCGGCCGAGCCAACGCCCGTTGGACACCGCCGAGTTGAGATTCGCCGTCAGAAGCGTGAGGTTGCCGAGCCGGTGCACGTGCGCCGCCCGCTCAGCGAGCGCCACCTCGCCATCGACAGACCAATGGGACTCCCATTTCTGCGGTAGCAGGTGCTCGATCGGGTACCCCCTGCGATCTACTTGGTGGGCGTGGTACTCATTTCGCAGGTGATCCTCAACCGCTTCCAGCACCATCCGCAGACGCGCTCTCGGAAACCGACGATAGACCGGGGCAGTGGACAGGTAGGTCCGAATCTCGGCGTCGCCCGGCCAGTAGGAGCTGGCGACCTTCTGCCCCTGCAAGAAATGTTCGACGGTCGGAGCCAGGTCTTCGTGGCCCGCGCCGCGTGCGGTCCGGATGAGGTTCGCGACGACGGCCCCAAGGTTGCTGGTGGTGAGGCGAAGCAGGCTGCGCCGTACCACCCAGCTCTCGACCAAACCGATCACACGATCGATCACCGGCTGAGGCAAGCTCCGCCCAGGCTCGTACAGCCAGAGCAGCACTGGCTTGAGCAGCTCGATCCCGTTCGCCTGCATTCGGCAGACGTTCATCTCTGTGACCGTGAGGTTCCGGTCGGGATCCGCAGCCGCAGTCGTCCACGCCTCGTACTGCTCGGCCTGCGCCTTGATGGCTCGCAGCAGGTCGATCATCTTCTGCTTCGACTCGTGCTCGACGAAGTGCTTGAACCTTGTGAACGTCGACTTAGTGGGGATCTCCTCTGCCGCCCTTGCGACTAGCCACTGGTTCAGGAAGAGCGCTCCGCGCGTGTAGGTCACGCGCCCGACGGCGAGCTCGGTCTCCCAGAACTTCGACTCGAACGGCCAGTCCTCGGCGTACACCTTCGCGGTGTCCGCACCGTCCGACTCCAACTTCTGGAACACGAAGTTTTTGATCAGGTCAGCCGCCGTCAGCGGCGTGCCTCGGGCGTTCAGGGTCTCGAAGATCTCCTGAGAGTTCTCGTTCACCTGAAGGTCGATCACCACGATCTGCAGGCCCTGCTGCAGCACGTGTGCCAGGGCCTGCGCACGCTGACCGAACTCCGCAGCCTCGACAGGACCGGGGCCGAGCCACACCTGCACCTCGTCCGTGAAGTACCGGTGCGCACTCGCCAGGCGCGACGTCGCGTGCGTCAGTCGCTCATGGTCGATCGGCGGGTCGGCTCGCATCACTTCCTCGAAGGCGGCCCGGTCCCGGTTCGTGTGCCGGATCTTGAGACGGTCAGCCTCGTCCTGGACGAAGCTCGCCGAGTTGTGCGTCAACGTCTCCATCTGCGATGCCAGGTGATCCTGCCCGGCTTCTTCGAACACGGCCGCGGCCGCGTCCATAAGCAGCTGGAGCGTGGTCAGGCGCTGCTGACCGTCAATCACATTCCGGGCCGGCACAGAACCCACCGACGTCTCCTGGACCTGCAGCACGACGGCTCCCAGGAAGTGTGCAGCGCTGCGGAACGGGTCGCTCAGCCGCAGCTCCGCCATCCGCCGCACGTCTGCCCACAACGGAGACCACTGCTCCGTCTCGTCCCACACGTACGGGCGCTGGAAGAGCGGCACCACCAGGTGGTGGGGCAGGTTGAAGATCTCCATCGGCGTTCGGATGTTGGTGTCCACGCGGACACGCCCCCTCGGGTCGGCTACATCGATCCTGCCTACGGACACGGCGAGCCGCAATCGCCGTCATCCGATTCATGCCCTGCGGCCATTGCCATCGCGCCAACTGTCCCTGGAAACGACGGTGCGGCAGAACGAACGCAAGCGGTCGATCGCGTCGATAGGTCCGACCGTCCTGGCCCTCAGCGACCATCGCCAGAACCATCGTCTCGTCCCGCCTGCCACCAACCTTCTGGACATCGGTGTGACTCGCTGCAGTACGTCTGGGTCTTCGTCAGCAGATCCGCCCGAGGCCCCCTGGTCGCCGGCGCGCCAGAGGCTCAGCCAGCCAGCCCGGACGGAGGCTCTGAAGCGGCTAAACATAGCCCTCGTCGATACGCGTGGACCCGTCGGGCGTCACGAGGTGCTCCTGCCCGGAGCCCTCAACCACGCGGCTCCAGCTCGCCACCTCAAGGCCCTCGCTTGCGGGCGCGATTTTGAACCCTCCATACATCCCGGGGACTGGGAACCAGAGCGTGTCGGTGAGCTCGTTGAGCACGGACGTCTGCGGGTAGAGCAGGGCCGTGGTGATGTGAGGCCGGATTTGGGAGTCCACTAGGGTCTTGAGCTGCTCGTCGAGCAGCAACCGCATCTTCGCTCCGAAGGGGTCGGCCGTGGGCACAAGGTGCGGTAGCAGCCTCGTGTGGCCCTTCGACCTTGCGATGTCGTACGCCGTTCGGCCCTCAGTCGTACGAAGCGTCCGCCATGCCCCGAGATCAAGCAGTTCTTCGACGACTTCGATGGGCGCATTGTGCCAAGCGGCCTGATGCAGCGACGTGAAGCGCGACTTGCCGCCGGGGCGCCAAGTGTTCGGTCCCATTTCGGTTTCTCGGCTGAACTTCAGGACCTGCTCCCAGTCGCCTCGACGAGCAGCGTCCGCCTGCGCGACCGCCTTGGGCAACCGTCTCTCGGTGCCATCCCAGGTGTCCGATCCCTTCTTGTTCATGGGCACGGTGGTAGACGCCGCCACGACACGCACGTCCCCGCCTTGCCCCCACTGATGAGCTTCCTCGGTGGCGCAGTGCCACAGGGCCGTCGTCGCAGATCTGCGAAACGTGCCCAGCCGCCCGATCAACGCACACTCGACATCGACCACGTCAACACCGCGGTCATCGGTGTCCTGAGGCAGGGCTCGGAACGGGAGCGGAAGTTCTCGATACGAGGTGTAGCGGACACACACGCGGTCGCCGTGCCGGGAGACGTGAGCCGCCGCATTTTTCCCAGCATGCACGATCCAATCCACGTGCGAGGTGAGGTGCATCGGGTCGGTTCCTCCGCGCCATACCTTCAGCCACGCCGCATCCACCGTCCCGTCCAGGACCTCCCGAACCATCTTTAGGTCGACAGCCAAGCGATCGTCGGCGGACGCGGTAACTGCTGAGATCGCGCCCGACATCAGACTCCAGGCCAAGAGCTCGTCGAGCCGCTTGCCTGAGTACCACGTCCGCAGCACGCCAAGGACCGGATCTGCACCCGGCTCGAACGCCATCTGCTCACGCCAACGCACCAGACCCGCGACTGGATCAGTCCAGCCCAGGCCGCGAAGCATCAGGTGCAGCGCGGGGGCCCAAAAAGCAGTGCGATCGTCGTTGGGCGAGATGCTCTCCTCATGACGCTCTGTGAACACCGGTTCACCTCGCGGAATCGGCACCGCACCATGGCCGCGGGCGACGGCGTGCCACGCGTGCGGGACGAGCCGGATCCAGGGTCCGCTGTCGCCCAAGGCGTCGACCCATACCGGGTTGGAGTCGTTTGTCTCCATGGAAACTCCCCTGCTCTTCGGCTTGAAGTTCCGCGGCCACGGCCGCGATCTCACGTTCCAACCGGATCGTGGGTTCCACCCCTCGGGCACAGTCCACATGGACGGGCGTGAGATCACTCGCACTATTCATCGTGTTCTCCGTCCTCGCATTGTGGCTCTGACAACTCCACGGTGCGGCTCGTCACAGCGTGACTTCCGCTTCCCCCCGCATGATCAACGCCAGCGTCCCCCACTGTCCCTGTTCATGGTCGGGTCCGAGAGCTCGAACTCACTGGGACTGCAGCGCTGGTTTCCCTGCGTGATACTTGCCGTCGACGCGCGATGTTGCGCGGCCGCCCCTCGAATCGAGTGCGGGACAGGAGTTGCTGTCGTGAGCCAGAGCGAGTTTGCAGCCGCGTTGAACGTCTGGCGCGACGGTCTAGTCACTTTGTCAGGGACGAACCGGCTCATCCGATTCCGGCCTTCAAGGACCGGCTCCGTCCAGATCGACGCTCCCTCGGCCGACGAGATAGTTGCGGCACTCAACGCCCGGAAGCTGTGGACCTTAGAGGGTGATCCAGAGCCTTCCGATTCCTCAGTGCCACTAGTACCCGAGCCGCCCGGCGCGGTGCTGCACTCGCCGCGTCCTGACAAGGACCTTGGGCCGGTCCTGCGGAACTTGATGCGGCGTGCTGAAGCTGAGTATCTCGACCGCGGACTCTCGGTGCTGTATCTCGCCTTCGGGATGCTGCACTGGAAGGACGTCGACGACTCTGCAATGGTCAGCCCGCTCCTGCTCGTCCCCGTAGCCCTCGTGCCACAAGGCCCCAAGGGGACACCGAGGTTGGGTGCTGGCGAAGACGACGCCGTCATCAACCCCGCGCTGGCACTGCGGCTGCGAGAACTCAACATCGAACTCCCCGACGTCGAGATGATCGACGGCATGAGCGTGGCCGAAGTTCTCGAGACGGTCGCACAGTCGCTAGCGACGAGCAAGGACACCACGGACTGGGAGATCCGTCCCAGCGCGTACTTGTCGACGTTCTCCTTCGCCAAGGAGGCGATGGTTCGCGACCTCCAGGAGAACGAAGAACAGATCCTCGCTCACCCGATCGTCCAGGCTCTGGCAACGAGCGACCCGACGAAGCAGAGCGCGGAGTTCATCTTCGATCCGATCGAACCAGCGGACATCGACCGGCTCGCGCCGCCGGAGAACACCCCGCTCGTCCTCGACGCGGACTCGTCACAGCGTGCTGCCGTGGCAGCGTCCATCGATGGCAAGACGTTCGTCATGGACGGCCCGCCCGGCACCGGAAAATCCCAGACGATCGCGAACATGATCGGGGCGTTGCTTCACGCAGGGAAGACCGTTCTGTTCGTCTCGGAGAAGATCGCCGCACTCGACGTCGTTCGAAACCGCCTGGCAGACGCAGGGCTCGGGAACTATTTGCTCGAACTGCACTCGCACAAGGCGAGCCGCAAGGAGGTCGCCACCGAGCTCACACGCGCCCTCGATAACGAGACCGTCCCGCCGAAGGGCATGGACGCAATCTCGCGTGCCGACGTTGCCGACCGCCGCAAGGGCCTCAACGCCTACGCCGAGGCCATGAACACCGTTCAGCAGCCGCTGAACATGTCGCTACATCATGTCCTTGGTTTACTGGCGCAGTACGAGCACCTGCCTTCAGCCCCGATTCCCGAGCAACCCTTGACCGACCTGTCCCAGGAGCAGTACCGCGAAATTCAAGGGACGGAGCGGCGGTTGCAGCGCGCGTGGCGCCCTGCGGCGCAAGGCCGTTCGTTCCTCTGGCGCAATGTCATCGATGAGACGTCGCTTGAAATCCGACTGTCCAGCGCCCGCGACGCGCTCGAGCAGCTTCGAGGAACGGTGGAACTGAACGCCGACGTGGCGCTCGCTTTCGGCCTCGACCGCCCGAACCACACGCCCACCCTGGCAGCGCTGACGTCCCATCAGCACAACCGACCCGGAGGCGTGCTCCAAGCCTGGCTCACAGCCGACGACTGGCCGTCCCTGGTGAACTCGCGCACGTTGCTCGGAACTCAGCTCGCCAGGATTACTGCTGCTGAACGCGCCGTTGTCGACTATGGCGGTGTGGTGTGGACCGACCTTCCGCCCACGGGTTCTGTACCGGAGAGACCCGAACCGATCAGGTTGAGCGTGGCGGCACTCGATCTCGAGCAACTACACGAGGGCGAGCTGACCGAAGTTGCCGACCGGTTCGAGGCGACCTCGCGGCGCATGAGCGAACAGCTCCGGGCACTCGGGCGGCTCTCTGACTCACTGGGGATGGCCACGGCCACGACGTACCCAGAGATCGACCGCGTTGCAGCCGTTGTGCGCCTTCGCAAGCAGGCCAAGCATCCGGACCGGCGGTGGTTCTCGCCCGAAGGGTTGCTGTCCGCACGCACTGCCGGCAATGCACTGCATGCCCGCGTGGCCGCACTGTCTGAGGCTGAGTCGACAGCGTCCGCACGCTTCGCGGACGCGGCCCTGCGCGCCCCTCTCGCCGAGCTTCAGGACCGGTTCACGAACCTGCACAAGGGCTTGAAGAAGCTTTCCGGCACCTACAGAGCCGACAAGAGGACCGTCGCGAGCCTCCTCACCAGCGCTTCCACGGTTAAGGAGGGCATCCAGCACCTGACCGAGGCGATCGCATGGAGTGCGCGCACAAGGGAATTCGAAGCAGCGGTCATCGAGCACAGCCCGATCCTCGGGACGCACTGGCACGGTCGTGAGACCGACTTCGAATCGCTCGCCCGCGCCATAGCCGTCGCCGAGCAGGCCGCCACGCTCGCCGGCGGCCGAGTACCGTCCGAACTCGCGGACTTCCTCTCAACGCATGGTCCCGACGACGGCCAGAATGCCATCGTCGACGCAGTGACGGCGGAATTCGACACATGGAAGTCCGGCCTCGCTCCCGCACCAAGACTCACCGGACGACCCGAACTCGTACTCGCACCTGTGCAAGTCTCAATCGATTGGCTCCTCGCGCACGTCGGGCCGATGCGACAGGCCGCTGAGCGCATCGGTGCAGTCATGGCCGTGACCCGGAAGACGCACACGCTGATGGATGCGAACCGGCTCTTGGAGCTGCGCGAGAAGGCCGCGGCGGCGCACCGCGCGCTGCAGAGCAAGGCCGAGTCGTATCGTGCCTCGTTCGATGAGCACTACAACGGCACGGAGACAAACCTCGCTGCGCTAGACAGCGCACTCAGATGGGCTGAGCAGACTCGCCAGATCACCCGCGGTTCGTTGTCGATCGATCAGATCAGGGCGCTCGAGTCGTCTCATCATGTCGAGAACCTGCAAGCGGCGTACGACAAGTGGACGTCTGTACGTGACCGGATCGTCGACGCCTTCGCGCGAACTCGGCGCACGGACTTGCTCAGCGACCTTGACGACTACACCGACGCCTTCGACCTGATCGACAACCTCCAAATGGACTCCATCGGTCAGCAAGAGTGGTTTGACTACATCAAAGCGCGCACCGACCTTCAGGGTTACGGCCTCGAGCCGGCCATCGAGTACTGCATTGACCATCAGGTAGAGAGCGAACAAGTACCGCACGTCCTCGAACGCTCCCTGCTCAGGGGTTGGGCGGACATGACGATCCACCTTGATGCTGACCTGCAGCCAGCACTAGCCATGGACCGTGACTCGCTGGTCCAGGAGTACCGGAACCTGGACCAACAGCTGCTCGTCAACGCAACGTCGGAGATCATCAGGTCAGCGAACGCGCGCCGCCCC
Source organism: Promicromonospora sp. NPDC057138 (assembly GCF_042670845.1). Taxonomy (NCBI): domain Bacteria; kingdom Bacillati; phylum Actinomycetota; class Actinomycetes; order Micrococcales; family Promicromonosporaceae; genus Promicromonospora; species Promicromonospora sp. NPDC057138. Next base: position 58,638 of record NZ_JBHUUX010000008.1, read on the forward strand.
GAGCGGACCACCCTCGGCGAGCCGGCCCTCATCCGTCGCCAGGGCATGCTCAAGCGCAAGCACAAGCCGGTGCGCGACCTCATCCGAGAAACACGTAACACATCACTTGCCATCAAGCCGTGCTTCATGATGTCGCCGCTCGCGGTCTCGCAGTACCTTCCGCCGGACATGAGCTTCGACGTCGTTATCTTCGACGAGGCCTCCCAGGTAACCCCGGGCGACGCCATCAACTGCGTCTACCGAGGCAAGGCATTGATCCTGGCAGGCGATGACAAGCAGCTCCCTCCGACGTCGTTCTTCGAACGGGTCGTTGATGACGAGGGCAACGATGAGACCGACGTTGCCGACTTCCAGTCCATCCTGGAACTCGCCAAGGGTGCAGGGGCCTTCCCGAACCTCGGCCTGCGTTGGCACTACCGCTCCCGCCACGAAGACCTCATTGCGTTCTCGAACTACAAGTTCTATGAAGGAAAACTGGTCACCTACCCGTCCTCCCACGCTGAAGGTGACGACGTCGGCGTCGCGTTCTACAACGCCAACGGCACGTACCGCCGGGGCGGCGGCGCCGACAACCCCACCGAGGCGGCTAAGGTCGCCGAGCGGGTCATCGAGCATTTCACCAATCGGCCCGATCTCACTCTCGGCGTCGTGACCTTCTCCATCGTGCAAGCCGACGCTGTCATCGCGGCACTCGACCAGGCACGAGAGTCCCGTCGCGACCTTGACCGGTTCTTCGACACCGGCGACCGCCTCAATGGCTTCTTCGTTCGCTCGCTCGAGTCGGTCCAGGGCGACGAACGCGACGTCATCATCTTCTCGATCGGCTATGGCCCTGACGAGGCAGGCAAGGTCACGACGAACTTCGGCGTCCTCAACAAGCCGAAGGGCTGGCGCCGACTCAACGTCGCTGCAACCAGAGCACGCCAACGTGTCGAGGTCGTCGCTTCGATGCGAGCCGGCGACATTCCACCGTCGACCAACGAGAACGTCGAGCACCTTCGCGCCTACCTCGACTACGCCGAGCGCGGTACGAAAACCCTCGCGCTTGAGTACGGTCCCAGCGGACTCGAGCCCGACTCGCCGTTCGAGGAGTCGGTCATCAAGGCGCTCAGAAGCTGGGGCTACACCGTTGATCCACAAGTCGGCGCGGCAGGATTCCGAATCGACATCGGTGTTCGTCACCCCGCACATCCGGGCATGTACGCGATCGGCATCGAGTGCGATGGCTACCAGTACCACTCAGCCCCAGCAGCACGTGACCGCGACAGGCTCCGTGAACAGATCCTGCGAGGCCTGGGATGGGAGCTGCACCGCATCTGGGGAACGTCGTGGTATCGCCATCGGCACCAGGAAGAGGAACGGTTGAGGGCGGCGATCGAACGGGCGATCGCGACACCGGCAGAGAACCGTCACCGCAAGCCGTCGTCGCTGGAGCGCCCGGAGATCAGCACCGTCGCAGTCGAAGGGGACGGTCCGCCCACGTGGACGACGGAGTACCAGGTTGCCCCTCCCAAGCGACTGCCCTACTGGGTCGATGCCTTCGAGGCCGCCGACCACTGGCACCTGCGGGAACCACTGACTGCACTGGTCGATGTCGAAGGCCCCGTGCACCTCGATGTCGTGTTTGAGCGCATCCGCGCGTGGTGGGACATCGGTCGCGTCTCCGCGAGGCTCCGCACAAACATTAAGCGCGCCGCCAGGGAGACCCATACTCTGCTGGACGGCGACTTCCTCGACGTGCCGGGCCGTCCCATCGATAAGGTGCGCACCCCGACTCGCCACATGACCCGGAAGGTCGAGCATGTTCACATCGGCGAGCTCACGCTTGCCGCCCAGCTCCTGCTACGAGATGCAGGTGCTGCTGATCGATCAGGACTCGTCGTCGGTGTGGCACGCATCTTCGGCTGGACGCGCACAGGGGCTCTCGTCGATCAGCGGATCAACGGGGCCATCGACCAGTTGCTCAGTGGCGGTGCACGCCTGGACGACCTTGGGCGGTTGCACTTCCCAGACGCATGACGGCACAAACGCCAAACGTCCACGATCGGCTTGCGCCGACCATGACCGGCACCGTGCCGGATCGGCATCAACCATCCACACGTGCGATTCGCGCAATCAGGCCGCCGATCGCGACGGCGGGAACCGATCGTCGTTCCTCGTGATCTTCGCGTGTGCCGCCTGAACTAGATCCACGCCGCAGACGTCGGCGAGCTGGATCAGGTAGAGGAAGACATCGGCGAACTCTTCCTCGACCTCGTTCCGGGTGTCGGGGTCGGCCAGCTTCTCGTGGACCTGCTCGTCCGTGAGCCACTGCATCTCGGCGAGGAGCTCGCCGACCTCTCCCGCGAGCGCCATCGCGAGGTTCTTGGGCTTGTGGAACTGGCCCCAGTCCCGCGCAACCGCGAATTCGCGGAGCCGGTCCCGTACTGACTCGATTGTGGCGTCGTCGTTCATGGGGTTGATTGTGCCCGGGCTGCGTACGGTCACGTGCCGAACGGCATGGTGCCGCCGACTGCTACGCATGCCGGGAGGGCGTGCCTGCTTTCGTCGGCCGTATGAAGGAGGCCCAAACGCCCGGAGGGGGCGTACCTATCTGAGGCCGCGCGTCGATGGGAAGCACCGCTTTCGGCCACGGGCCTCCTAGCGCCAACGAGCAGCGAACGCTCCATCGACCCGCTGGAGCGAGACGAAGCTGCCGTCGGTGATGCGTCGCCGGGTCTCCTGCCACTCGCGGATCACACGCCGCCGCCCATCGGCATGCTCGGGCCAGTTGTCTCGTGTGATGGGGACACCTGAGTAGACCGGCTCGTAGCTCAGCCCGTGCAATGGCGCGGCTTTCGGGTGCACGGTGGCGAGAATCTGGATCGCGCGACGGTGGTACCACTTGGACACCGCCGTGACGGGTAGGCCGAGCTGTACGGCCTCGTCGAGGAACGCGGCTGAGTTGTGCACGTTCTGCCAGGTGTCCGCCGACTCGGCCTCGACGCGAATCGCGTCCTCGGGGACACCGCGCTCGATGAGCAGGTCGCGCAGCACGTGCCCTTCGACGATGCCGCTGTGACGGTTGATCCCGCCGGTCACGATGATCAGCGGAGCCAGACCCTGCTGGTGGCGATCGGCAACAATGTCTGCGGGCAGCGTCTGGTTGGTGCCGAACACGAAGTACGCCGCCGGGCCGATCGGTGGTGCCTCGATGTCCACGAACGCCGTGATCTGCGGGACCTGTTCGGGGCTGATGTCGGCGACGCTGAAGTCGATCCCGGCGTACGCCGAAGCCGCGCCACCGGGCACCGGCGCTTCCCCCTGGTCGGTCACGTCCTGCTCCCTGCCACTGCGAGATCCCGTGCAGCGTCACGGTACAGGCCAGCAAATTCCGCTACCTCGGCCGTGTCGCTGCTGCCAGCACCCGCGAGGGCGCGGTCCAGCTTGCCCGCCAGGACGACGGTAGGCCACACGGTGCCCGGCACGCTCAGCGCGGCGGCTCCGGTCGCTGCAGCCTCGTCCAGCTTTCCTAGTCCGGCCTGTGCCAGTGCCAGCACGAGGAGAGTCCGGGCGTAGCTCGACGTCTCGCGGGCGCGGCCCTCCGGGTACGCCGTCGTGATCAGGTCCTCGGTGACCACCGAAGCCTCCGCGTACTCACCGACCAGTAGCAGCGAAGCGGCCGTGTACGGAGGCTCGGCCGCACGCGCGATCGAGTGCACACCGGCGTTGCCGTCATCCTCGAGAGCGGACATCGCAGTCTGCGCTTGGCGGCGAGCGGCCTGCATGCCCTGCGTGTTGCCGAGCGCGGCATGCGAGCGCATCTCCTGGCAGGTCAGCTTCGCAAACGCAACCGTGCCGGCAGGTGCCACGGCCGCGCCTTGACGGGCCAGGTCCAGCGAACGGGCTCCGCGTCCCTGGTAGTGCAAGACCGTGGCACGGGTCAGCAGCGCCCAGCCCGAGATCACCGGGTGGCCCGCCGCTTGGCCACGATTCTGCGCGTCGATCGCCCAGACCAGTGCTGAGGTGTGGTCGCCCCGGTAGGAGGACGCGACGGCCAAGAGGCTGGACAGCCACGCAGCGGCCGCTTGGATGTCAGCTGCCCGAGCCCCGACAGGCTTGTACCTGTCGAACAATGATCGCGCGAACTGCCGGGCCGCCAGAAGGTCGGCCAGGACCGATGCCGGGCCGGCGGTCGCGAGCCTGTCGGAGGTGAAGGTGATGACCTCTTCCAGAGCGTCGATCGCCGTACTGAGGCCGTCGGGCTGTCCGGACTCCACCATGTCCAAGGCGTAAGCGAGGCTGGAAGGGCTGGTCTCGGGTGCGGGGCTGACTCGCCCCGCTTCCTGGGCCACCCCGGGATACGACGCCGGCAGAGCCGGCTTGACGTCAACCTGCCTCATCGCCACAAGTCGACGTTCCGCATCCGACATGCGATCGAGGTCGGCCTCGTCGAGGAGGTCGGCAACCACGCAGCCGTGGCCGAATGCTGACGCCAGCGCAGCGAGGACCTCCAGCGAAGGACGTGTCCCACCGAACGGCCAGGACTCCCACTCGGAGACACGGCTCTCACCGATGGCCAGGTGCGGGTTGGCGGAGCGGAACTCCTGAACGAGCTTCCACTGCGGCCAGCCCATCGCATACCGCCAGGCGACCCGCGGCCGCACGTGCAACCGGGCGGCCAGCTCGACCGCGACGTCCTTGGCGGACATGCCCCTGCGGAACAGCTCCTGCCGGATCTGCTCGCGCAAGGCCTTCGCGCTCTTGGCCACGACCCACCCCTCCAAGTCCAGCTATCCATCAGACTCGCCTCCAGGCAGCGTAGTGACAGCAACGGACACCGGCCCTTCGCGCAGCGGAAGTTTCCAGGTTCTGGAAGTTCTCGAAGCTCGGGCTCGCGTTCCCGCTGCACCTAGCCTCGAATCGCGTTCTTCCTCGGACAGGCGGATTATCGACCCGTAGGCCACGGCAGGGTGGTTCTGCATCACGGCGACGGCTCCCCGCCGACGTCGGGCACTCGACCCTGACCGATCGGAGATCACCGTGACCACACCCGACAACGTCCACATCGCTTCGCCGAGGCTGATCGCCCTCGATATCGACGGCACCCTGCTCCACGCCAACGGCCACATCAGCGACGTCGTCCACGAGGCGATCGACCAGGCCCAAGCCGCCGGGCATCACCTCGTCCTCGCCACCGGTCGAGGCCTGGACGGGCTCCTGTCCATCGCCGAACGGCTCGCGCTGATCAACGGATTCGCGGTGGGCGCCAATGGCGGGCTGACGATCCGACTGGACCCCGCCGCGCCGGACGGTTACCGGTTCGCGAACGCGCGGATGTTCGACCCGGCGACAGTGATCCATGCCGCCGTCTCACTCGTCCCGGATGTCCTCGTCGGGGTCGAGGAGCTCGTCAGGGGCTGGAAGGTGAACCGCAATTTCGGCCCGAAGCGACTCAACGGGGAGCAGAAGCAGGCCGCCATGGTGGACCTGTCCGCGGGTCCGTCCTGCCGGGTCGCGTTGTCCGCTCCTGGGATCCAGCAGCACCTGGAAGCGCTGCGTGCGACGGGAGTGACGGTCACGCCCGCGGGACCGGACTGGCTCGACGTGACCGGCCCAGGCGTCTCGAAGGCCACGACTCTCGAGCGGCTCCGGACCAAGCTCGGCGTCGCAATCGAGCACACCGTCGCGATAGGCGACGGACCCAACGACATCGAAGCCCTCACCTGGGCCGGCCGAGGCGTGGCAATGGGTCACGCCGCCGAGGCCGTGCGCGAGGCGGCCGACGAGGTCACCGGCACGATCGACGAGGACGGCGCCGCGACGGTACTGACATCTCTGGTGCGGCAACGGGTCGAGGGGCCTGCCGATCAACCGACCGAGCGGTCAGCCAGACAGCGCCTCGACCCAGGCCGCCGCCGGCTCGTCGCTAGACGCGACCAGGCGAGTCAACGCGAGATACCGCGGTCCGCCTGAGCGTCGATGGCCGCGACCATGACCCCCTCAGTCATCGAACGTCACCGACTCCACCTGGAGCAGGAAGTCCAGACCTTGCGCGATCTCGCGCGGGTCGTCTGGAACCACAGCGGTCCGGACGACGCCGGCGCCGCGGCCGGCGATCTGTCGGCAGACCCAGCCGCTGTTGGTGTCCGTCGTCGATCCGTCGAGGATCTCGTCCCTACGACCAACAGGGCGACCGTCATCAGTTCTGTCCTTCACAGCGCCGTCAGGATCGCGACGACCGCGCCCGTCAGGGAACGACCATATGGTCAGAGCCCCCGCACCATCCGGATCTCGACGATGTCGAGCCCGTCGACGAACCGAGCGCCGTCCGCCGCGAACCCGTGCTTCTCATAGAACCGACGCGCCCGCGGATTGGCCTCGGCGACCCACAGCTCGGCCGGCCGCTGCGGAGGGAGCACAGCATCGAGCAGCAGCGCACCGATACCGATCCCGTGATGCTCCGCCAGGACGTACAGCGCCCACAGCTCGTCGGCCCGGACCGGTGGCGCGCCGTCTTTCCCCCGCGCAGCCCCGGCCCGCGCGAAGCCCACCACCTGCTGGTCGACGACGGCCACCAGCGGGTACCCGGACGCCTCCCCGGACAGTTGCACCTTCCAGCGCTCCCGGCGCCGCGCCACAGTGTCGCGCTCCCAGTGCTCGGCGGGCAGCAGGTCGGAATACGTCTGCACCCACCCCGTGTGGTGCACGACGGCGATCGCGTCAGCGTCGTCGACCATCGCGGGCCGCACCCGTGGCTCAGTCATGCGCACCACCTTGGCATCTGGCCCAACCCCCGGCGAAGCGTTTTGGCAGCGTCGAACAGCCCGCGTCAGACCCGGGTCAGAACGACCCCGCGACCTCGAGCACGACCGACCGCGCCTTCTCCCGAGCCGTGTCGACGTCCGCCGCAGCGAGGTTCGGCTGGAACCGCACGCTGGTGATGTCGCTGATCCCTGCCCACCGCAGCCAGTCCTCGAAATAGGGCTTCTGGAAGTCGCTGCCGAACTCAGGACCCCGATCGGCGCCCCATACCGCGCCCGTGTAGATCACCGCGGCCTTCTTCCCCGTCAGCAGACCCTGGTAACCCGTCACCGGGTCGAAGCCGAACACCATGCCCGGCTGCGAGACGACGTCGATGAACTGCTTGAGGATGTACGGCACGCCCGCATTCCACATCGGGACGCTGAACAGATACCGGTCGGCGGCATCGAAGCGAGCGAACGTCGCCTTCGCCGCCTCCCAGGCGGCAACCCCCTCGCCGCTCGGCTCCGCGCCCGCGAAGACGTCCATCTTCGCCTTCGCCGCCGCCGGACCGAATTCGGGCAGCGTGCCGTCCCACAGGTCGAAGTGCTCGACGTCGGCACCCGGGTTGGTCTCGCGGTAGACGTCGAGGAAGGCGGCGGCGAGCCTCAGCGACTCGGACGCCTCGCCACGTGGGGAAGCGCTGATGTGCAACAGTCGGGTCATGGTCAGCTCCGGTGTGTCGGGTGGACGACAACGCAAAAGCGGAATAGGTTCCGCTTCATGAAGGAAGTTAGCGGAACCGATTCCGCTTTGTCAACGGGGTCGCGCCTGCCCGTGCACGGCCAGCCCGACGCCGGTCCGGCGCGCTCCCCGCGCGTGGACGCCACCCGCAACCGAGGCAAGGTCCTCGACGCGGCGGAGCGGCTGTTCGCTCGCGACGGTGTCGAGCGCGTGACCATGCAGGCCGTGGCCAAGGAGGCCGGCGTCGGCGTGGGGACCCTGTATCGCGGCTTCGGCGATAAGGCCGGGCTGGCGATGGCCCTGCTCGGTGAGCGCGAGCGCCAGTTCCAGGAGCTGATGATCTCCGGACCGCCCCCGCTCGGCCCCGGCGCCGAGCCGGTCGAGCGGCTGACGGCGTTCGTCGACGGCTATACCGAGCTCGTCGCCGAGCAGCTCGAACTGGTCCTGCTGTCCCAGACGGCCGCCCCGGGCGCCCGCTTCCGCAGCGGAGCGCACGCCCTCTGGCGGACGCACTGCCGCCACCTGCTGGGCCTCGCCGGCGCACCCTCCCCCGAGTTCCGCGCGGACGCACTCCTGGCGGCGCTGTCGGGCGAGATGATCGCGCACTGGCTGACCGACCAGGACAGGGACCTCGCCGAGATCACCGACGCGCTGGTGGGGATGGCTCGCGCACTCGCCTCAACCAAGTGACCGCTGCCCCCGGTGGGGCGAAGCCCGACTAACCAGCCTTGACCAGCCCGATCGCCCGCTCCGGATAGTTCGTGGTCACCAGCCACGCGGCGTCCGGCCCCAGCCAGTACGCGAGCGCCTCAGGCTCGTCGACGGTCCAGACCAGCAGCGGCAGCCCCCGCCGTCGGGCAAAGCGCGCCACCGTGTACCGGGCGATCCGCTGCTGGCAGACGACGAGGTTGGCGCGCGAATTCCGGATCCGCCGTGCCGGGAAGAACTCCGAGAGCCGGGTCCGCAGCGCCTTCACCACGGTCATCTCCGACGTGTCCCGCCCCAGGGACAGGCCGACGAGCAGGTCGAGGCCGACGCCGTCGGACCAGTCGCGCACCGCCCGCACCGACTGGTCCTCGAGGGTCGTGATGATGAACTGGCCGGGCCCGAGGATCTCCAGGGCCTGCTGAGTGGCGGCCACCTCGTAGGTGCTCTCGGGGTCCGCGTACGCGGCGTCGGGCGAGACGAACTTGAGGTCGATGTGCGCGTGCTTCACTCCCTTCAGCGCGGCGAGCACGTCGTCGTACCGCATGAAGTGGTCGGCCATCCCGGAGAACTGCTCGAACGTCAGCTCCGCCATCGGGACGGTCCGGCCGTCGAGCTCCACGAAGTCGTCGTGGAAGAGCACGAACGTGCCGTCGCCGAGCCGCTGCACGTCGAACTCGACGTAGTCGACGTCGAGGGTGAGCGCCCGGTCGAGCGCCGCCCGGGTGTTCTCCAGGTCCCGGTCGCTCCCGGCCCCGCAGCGGTGTGCGCTGATCATCGCCATCTCGTTCGGTCCCCGTTCTGCGTGCGGAAGTACTGCCTGAGCGTCATGGCGGCGATCGCCACTGCGGAGGTGATCGCCAGGGCCCACACCAGACCGTAGACGGTCAGGTCATAGATCGACCTGTCAGCGGGGATGGTGTGCTCGCTGGAGACGCCGAAGTACGACAGGAGCAGGGCGATCGGGATCGCGATCCCGGACGCCATGCCGACGCCGAGCTGCCACCGGCGTTCGCGGGTGTCGGCGAGCTTGGCCGCGCGCACCTGGATGTCGGCGAGGCTGGAGCCGAGCACGTCGCTGAGCGCGTCCATGAGGCCGACCGTCGAGTCGGTGAGCTCGTTGAGGCGGAGCGCCTCGGCGAAGCTGGTCCGGAAGCTGTCGATGACCAGCTCGGGCATGAACAGCCCGTCGGAGTACCCCTGGACGTCGAGCGCCATGATCGTGCGCTGCCTGCGCACCTCCCTGGCGACCTCGCTGAGCCGTTCGGCGTCGTCCCAGATGCCGGCGGCCTCGTCCGGGGTGCGCGACCCCTGGAGCAGGTTCTCGATCTTCGCTCGCGCATGCCGCGCCCGCCCGACGGCGAACAGCAGCTCGCAGGCGGTCAGCCGCACGGTCGCCGCCGTCGCCTCGCTCTGCCCGCCCAGGACGACGACGCCGCGCCCGTGCGCAGCGAACGCGTCCGCCAGCGAGTTGAGCGCGGCCGGCACGCGCACCGGGACGCCGCCGTCGGGCAGCCGCTCGACGGTCCGGTAGATCATCGCGATGGCGTCGTTGCTGGGCTCGTCCGTGTCGGTGACGAGACCCGCGGCGTCGTCGAGCTCGACGAACTGCAGGACGTCCTGGTCCAGCGTGGGCGCCCGGTCGAGGTCGGCGCTGCTGACCAGCCAGTCGACGAGCGGGGTGCCGTCCAGCGACAGCGACGTCCGCTCGTGGCAGAAGACCGCCAGGTGGTTCGCCACCTCGTGCGGGGACGGGTCGTCGAGTTCGTACGACAGGTGAAGCTGCGCCAGGGAGACGTCGTCCCACCAGAGGTGCGCCGCGATGTCGAGCGGCGCGAGGGTCGACCGGTCCGTGGTGACCAGGACGTCGGCATGCTTGCCGAGATCCGTGACGCGCACGCCGTCGCCCGGGCGGTTCACCAGGTGCGGGGTGAACCGCCCGTAGTCATAGGCCTCCGTCAGCGGGACGCCGGCGGGTGGGGCGGGGAAAGCGCGGAACGTGAAGATGTGCACGATGCGGGCCATAGGCGGCATCGTGCCACGTGACAGGCCTGGACGAGCAGCCGTCGGATCCACAGCCCCCATCTCTTGACAGGCCGGCCCTCGCACGCGACCATCACCATATGGTTATGAAACCGGTTGGTTATGAGCACCGTCACCGCTGAGCGGCTCGATGCGACGTTCGCTGCCCTCGCCGACCCGACGCGACGCGCCATCGTGGCCCGGCTCGCCGCGGGCGAAGCGACGATCACCGAGCTGGCCGCGCCGTTCAACATCAGCCAGCCCGCGATCTCGAAGCACGTGAAGGTGCTCGAGCGAGCGGGCCTGGTCACGCGAACCCGGCAGGCGCAGCGCCGGCCGTGCCGGCTCCAGGCAGGGCCGCTGCGGGACGTCACCGCGTGGCTGGCGAACTACCGCGACTACTGGGACGAGAGCTATCAACGGCTTGATGCGCTGCTAGCGGACCTCACGGCCGACGACGAGTCCGCCGCTCCCCCAAGGGACGGCCAGTCGTGAGTGCCGACGAGCGCCTGCACGTCGCCGCGCCGGGCGATCGCGAGATCGTGATGTCGCGGACGTTCAACGCTCCCGCCAACCTCGTCTTCGACGCGTTGACCCAACCAGCGCTGCTGACCCGCTGGTACGGCGCCCGCGGCTGGAACCTCGTCGCCTGCACGGTCGACCTGCGTGTCGGCGGGCGCTACCGGTTCGTCTCGCGCGGCCCGGACGGCGCCGAGCTGGCCCAGTCCGGGACGTACCGCGAGGTCGAGCGGCCCTCGCGGCTCGTCTGCACCGAGGTGTTCGACGACCAGTCCTACCCCGGCGAGACCCTGATCGCGCAGGACCTCACCGAGCTCGCCGGCACCACGACGCTGACCAGCACCCTGCGCTACCCGTCCCCGGAGGCGCGCGAGATCGTGCTCCGCTACCCCATGACCCGAGGAGTCGGCCAGTCCTACGACCGGCTCGACGCAGTCCTCACCGAGCTCGCCCACCCCCAGGAGAAGCAACTATGAAGTGGACCCTTGAAGTCGTCGTCGTACCGGTATCCGACGTCGACCGCGCCAAGGCTTTCTACAGCGACAAGCTCGGCTTCAACGTCGACCACGACACGAAGATCGGCGAGGGCCAACGCGTCGTTCAGCTGACCCCGCCCGGATCGGGATGTTCGATCGTCATCGGCGAAGGAGTCGTGCCACCGATGCCGCCAGGATCGCTCAAGGGCCTGCAGCTCGTCGTCAACGACGTCACGAAGGCTCGGGCCGAGCTGGCCGAACGAGGCGTGGACGTGAGCGAGGTCCAGGTCCTCGGCGAGAACCCGACGCCCATGCCGGACCCGCTCGACAACGTGGGGTTCTGCTTCTTCAGCGACCCCGACGGCAACGCCTGGGGGGTCCAGCAGATCTCGACCCGCCCGTGACCGGACCGCTGTCAGCGCGCCTTCGTCTTCCACTGCAGGCGGTCGTCGCCGACGTCGCCGTCGTAGTCGGGAAGGTCCACCACCGGTAGCCGCGGAAGCCCGAGCAACGGCGCGATCACCTCGTTGGCGTCGTCCATCCACGCCGTCGCCCACACGAGGTCGCCCAGCCCGGACAGCAGCGGGCCGAGCGACCGGTCGATCCGCGCCAGATAGGGGTTGGACGACGCCATCCACACCTCCGGCGCATCCGGAACCGTCGGCATGCCGGAGCCGCCGAACGGCAGGAGCGTCCCGTCGACGTCGAGGAAGAAGATGGGGCGAGCGGCTCCGGTCATGCCCGCACGATATCGGCGGCGCGTTTTTTCATGGTCCTGGCGGCAATCGGTGGGTAACCTCGGCAGCGTCGTTGTCGTGGTTCGCGGGGGGTGGACGCGTGATGAGGCCGTCTGATTGGTCGCCGGTGGGGTTGGATTCCGATCCGACGCCGGGGGATCCGGTGCTGGTGCTGTCGGGTGGGCAGGAGTATCAGGAGGTTGCGCGGTCGATCGACAACGCGGCGTCGGCGATGTCTCGGTTGGATGTGGACGGGACGATCTCGCAGGCTGTGGATTCTCTGATGGAGGCCAAGGAAGACACCATCAGCGAGATCCGCAAGGCCCACTCCCGGTACGTCGCGGCGGGTGACGCGTTGATCGGGTACGCCAGCGCGTTGGAGCGGGTGCAGGGCGAGACGTTGGCGGCGTTGGAGCGGGCGCGGGATGCGCAGGACGCGGCGCAGTCGGCGTCGGGGTCGAAGGACCGCTGGCAGGAGCTGGCCGATTCGGCGAAGGACGAGACGGAGAAGCAGGAGTACCAGCAGAAGGCCGATCAGGCTGGTGGGGACGCCGACGAGGCAGCGGGGACGATCTCGAGTGCGAAGGGCACGGTGGAGTCCGCCGTGTCGGACCGGGACCGTGCCGCGGAGCATGCGGTGGACCGCATCGAGGAGATCACCTCATCCGATGACCTGAACGATGGGTGGTGGGACAACTGGGGTTCCAAGCTGGTCGCCGCGATCGCGGACATCGCCGACATGATCTCCACCATCGCGGGCATCCTCGCGATCGTGGTGGCCTTCATCCCCGTGGTCGGTACCGCCCTGGCCGGGGTGTTGATAGTCATCGCGGCGGTGGCGGCGATAGTCAGCGCGGTCGCGAACATCGCTCTGGCCGCCACGGGTGAGCGGTCTTGGGCTGAGGCTGGGATCGCGATCGCCGGTGCCGCGCTGTCGCTCATTGGTTTGGGTGCCGCGGCGAAGGCCGCGACAGGGTTGGCGAAGGGGATCACGAAGGGCGCGTTCAAGCAGGGGTTGAAGAAGGGGTGGTGCAAGTTCGGATTCGGCAAGTGCTTCGTCGCCGGCACCCTGATCCACACCCCGGACGGCCCGCGTCCGATCGAGGACATCCGAGTCGGGGACAAGGTCTGGGCCCACGACCTGGTCACGGGCCGGGACGAGCTGCAGCTGGTGAGCGAGACGTTCGTCCGCCACACCACCGAGCTGTTCCACCTCACCATCAACGGCATGGTCGTCTCGACCACCGCGGAGCACCCGTTCATGGTCCAGGGTCGCGGCTGGCTGGACGCTGCATTCCTCAGCGTGGGCGACGTGCTGGTCACCCCCGAGGGTTCCACGGTCCCAGTCGAGGCGATCGAGACCGAGCAGCGTGACGAGGCGGACGCGGAGACGGTCTACAACTTCCACGTCGAGACCCACTCCAACTACTACGTCTACGCCGGCAGCCTGCCAGTCCTGGTACACAACGCAGGCCACACGACGGGTGCCGTCAACAAGGCGAATGCTCCGGTCAAGGAAGTTGAGACCTACGCTCCGAAGCCCGTGAAGCCTGGCGATGCCGTCGAGCGAATGAACAACTTCCTGGGTGAGGGTCAGCACACAAACATCCACCCTCGAACCGGACAGCCGGACCCCCATCGAATTGTCTCGGAGGATGGTCAGCGCAGCATTCGGTTCGGGCCGCATGAGATGAACAGCGGGCCCACAAAGTTTCACTACCATGAGGAGTCGTGGGCCTACGATGAGGCGGCGGGTATCTGGAATGTGGATAACGTCGTGGTCAGAGTTCCGTACCCGAAGGGATCATGGTAATGCGCGGAGTCGTGCTGGCAAGTGTTGATGGGCAAGGCTCGGAACTCCGCTTGGAAACGGAGATCGGCCCAATTCTCGGTGTGTGGCGTGGGGACGCCCCGGTCGACTCTGGCGAGACCCTGGATGTCGAACTGGAATTTCCAAGCGCCCGTTCATGGCATGACATCGCGAGCGCCGCATCCGCCGACAGCGCCCGAAGCATCTCGTCAGACTCCCTCTATGGCACGGTCATGGAGTTGTTTGACGACGGGATCCTCATGGTGAAGATTGGCGGCTCGATCGTGCAAGTTGAACTTGACGACAGTCCGTCGCGGAACCCAGCTGGGGAGACCGTCGCTATTTCTCCTGACGACTTGGAGATCTACCCCACAGGTGTGTGATTGGACCGGTGCAACAGTCTCGTTCGGTCTGGCGACCGTGGCATCGCACGGCAAGCTCATCCTGGACAGGGATCCAATCGACATGCTCGCCTGCGTGCGATTGACTTGACATATGAGGCTGATGGAGTGCCCAAACTTCGACCAGGGTCTTGTTCGGCCGCTGGTAGCGCAGGAAGGTCAGATGATCCTCTTCTGCGACAGTGCCGAATGCATTTGGCTCAGCCCTGGGCACGTTTCGTCGGTCGAAGCGATCTACACCGAAGGGCCTGAGTGGGAAGTTGCTCCAGGAATTCACGCCACCCCCGGCAAGACTCGGTGGGCGACGCAGGACGACCTGCCCCAAGAATGGCTCGACGGATTTGAATGGCATGACGGCTAGGAGATTGAATTACTGATTCAGGTCGTGGGCATGGGGTGGGTGCCGTCACGGACGGCGCAGGTGGGAGCGAAGCGATGAGCTCGGAACCGAGTACCGGAGAGTGGCAATCCCTGGTCGCGGCCGAGCAGGAGGTTTCCAAGCTCCGCGAGGCGATCTATCGGATTCCGCACCGCGCGGAACTTTTGGCGAACGCGGTCTCAGGAAGTTCAGTGTGGGACAGGAACGTTGCGATGCGCTTCATTCGCGAATTTCCCGAAGACACACCACAGCTGCTTGACCAGCTCGTTGACCTCGCCTTGTCTACGGGTTGGGCGCGCGAGTCCATAGAAGCAATCCGAGCCGCCCGGAGCGAGATCGACCCCACTCGAATGACCGGGACCGTGGAGCCATTCCTCACCGACGGAGACGCAGAGGATCACCTCCGGCTCGCCGAGCTGACGGCCCAGACGGACGCATGGCAGGCAGTAGGCGTAGAGCGCCGATGACTTTGGACAGCGGGGTGGCGGCCGTCGCCCTGGCCGGGTGTGACCCGGCCAGGGCGGCCGGCGCAGAGCAACGCCGCGACACTCCGCCCCGAATGTGTCAGCCGTGCGACACGCCTGCTACCGGTTTGCCTCCGAGGAAGTCCTCCAGGATCTCGGTAAACCGCGCCGGCTGCTCCTCGGCCACGTAGTGGCCGCAGTCGTCGACGACCACCTCGGTGACGTCGTCGGCCGCCAGCCGCATCGTCGCGGCGGCCGCCGAGCCGCTGTACAGCGCGCCGCCGACGGCGAGCACCGGCAGCGTCAGCCGCGTCTTCTTGCGCTGCTCGTTCTGCGCGATCGTCGCGTCCAGCGCGCGGTAGTACGCGAAGCTCGCCCGTAGCCCGCGAGGATCCGCGACGATCGCATCGACGTAGACGTCGACGGCGTACGCGGGGATCGCGTCCGGGGTGGCCGCCTTCTTGGCGAACTGGTAGCCGAAGAAGAGCCGCTCCCGCCCCCGGACCAGCTCCTCGTTGAGGTCGGTGAGCTGGTTGAAGCCGAAGTGCCAGAACCGCTGGCTGACCGCGGCCGGGCTGAAGAACGGCGGGGTTGGCGTGAGACCGGGGATGATGGCGTCGACGACGGCGAGCCGGCCCACACGCTCGGGGTGATCGGCAGCGAGGGCGTATCCAGTCCACATGCCGATGTCGTGGCCGACCACGTCGAACCGGTCGTGCCCGAGCGCGGCCATCAGGGCGACCAGATCGGCGGCCAGCGTGCCGGCGTCGTAACCGTCGTCAGGCTTGTCGGAGAGCCCGGCCCCGCGCGAGTCGACGGCGACGACGGTGTGCTCGCGGGCGAGCGCGGGCATGACCTCCCGCCAGGCGTACCAGGTCTGTGGCCACCCGCCGACCAGCAGCAGCGGCGGGCCGTCCCCGCCGATGACCGCGTGCAGCCGCAGCCCGTTCAGCTCCACGAGCCGGCTGGTGAAGACGTCGGTGAACCCGTCGGGCAGCCGCAGCGAGCTCAAGCTTGTCGTGCTGTCGGCCGTGCTCATCATGGAACGATCGGTTCGACTTGTCATGCCGGCGACCCTACACATCTTGAAACGATCGGTGCAAGATGTGTAGGCTGACGAACCATGGCGGGCCGCAAGCAATTCGACGTGGACGAGGCACTACGACGCGCGATGCACGTCTTCTGGCGCTGGGGCTATTCGGAGGCCTCGATCGACCGCCTGACCGAGGGCACGGGCCTGGGCCGGAGCTCGCTCTACGGCACCTTCGGCGACAAGAGCGCCCTCTTCCGGAAGAGCCTCCAGCGGTACGAGCAGACCTACCACCCGCTGTACGACCAGGCACTGTCCGGCCCCCACCCGAACCCGAGCGCCGTTGTGGCGGCCTACCTGCAGGTCACCCTGAACCGCATCGCCGACCCGACGGTCCCGGACGGCTGCCTGCTCACGGTGTCGGCAACGCAGTTCCCGGCCCTCGACGCGGAGGGCCGGGCGATGGTCCGCGCCATGATCGACGGCTTGCGAGCGATGCTGGAGCAGGCGTTGCTGGCGGCGGGGGCCGATGAGCACGAGGCGGCAGAGCTGGCGTTGTGCACGCTGGCAACGAACAAGTCCCTGGCGGTGCTGAGCCGCGCCGGCTTCTCGAGCGACGACCTGGCAACCGTCGCCGCGGCCGCCGCCCGCATCCCCGGGAGACCACATCCACTGCCGTGAGAGTCCCCGCGGACCCGGGGTCAGACGCCCCGGCTACCGAAACCGCCGTCGGGCGCGATCTCCGCGATGCGCGCCATGTCCTCCTCGCTCAGCACGATCCCGCCCGCGGCGACGTTCTGCACCACACGCTCCGGGTTACGCGACCCCGGGATCGGCACGATGTAGTCCTTCTGGGCCAGCAGCCAGGCCAGCGCGAGCTGCGAGAGCGTCACGCCCTTGCTCGCGGCAAGGTCCCCGAGTCGCCGAGCGATCTCGACGTTGCGGTCGAAGTTCTCTGGCGCCCACCAGCCGATCATGTGGCGCACATCATCCGCCTCCAGCCCGTCCCGCGGCTGGACCGCGCCGCTCAGAAATCCGCGCGCCAGCGGCGAGTACGCGACGAGCCCGATCCCGAGCTCCTCGAGCACGGGCAGCAGCGGCTCGGAGTCGCGGGCGAAGATCGAGTACTCCTCCTGCAGCACGGAGATCGGGTGCACGGCGTGCGCCCGGCGGATCGTGTCCTCGTCGGCGTTCGACAGGCCGAGGAACTTGACCTTGCCGGCGTCCACGTACTCCTTCATGACGCCGACGACGTCCTCGATCGGGACGTCCGGGTCAGGGACGTGCTGGTAGAGCACGTCGATGGTGTCGACGTTCAGGTTCCGGAGGCTGTGGTCGACCACCTCGCGGATGTGCTCCGGCCGCGAGTCGGACCCGTAGGTCTCGGTGAAGCCGAACTTCGTCGCGATCACCACCTCGTCGCGGATCGGCGCGAGCGCGTGACCGAGCAGCTTCTCCCCCACTCCCCAGCCGTACAGCTCGGCGGTGTCGAAGAAGGTCACGCCCTCGTCGTGGGCGCGGCGGATGGCGGCGATCGACTGCGTGTCGTCGGTGGGCCCGTAGAACGCCGCGGTCCCCATCGCGCCGTAGCCCAGCGCTGAAACGGTCAGGCCCTGCTGGCCCAGCTTGCGTGTCTGCATGGTGAAACCCCTCTTTGAGCGGACTCGTGTCAGCATACGCCACACCTGTCAGACTCTGACACGCATGTCACCGCCTGTACTCTGGAGGCATGTCGAGCGCGACCAGCGGCGGGCCGAGCCTGCGAGAGATCAGCCGGGACGCCGTGCGCACACGCATCACCGACGTCGCGCTCGGCCTGTTCGTCGAACGCGGATTCGACCAGGTCACCGTCGAGCAGATCGCCGCCGCAGCGGGCATGTCCGCGCGCACGTTCCACCGCTACTTCCCGGCCAAGGAGGACGTCGTCGTCGGCGAGCCGGCGCGCTGGGGCGAGCTCGTGCGCGACGCCCTCGCGGACCGCCCCCGTGACGAACCCGTCTGGGAGTCGCTCCGGTCGTCCTTCGAGACACTCCTTGCCCAGGCCGGCCGCATCAACGGGGACGAAGGCGCCAAGCTCACCATGCGCGTGCTCGGCACCACCGCCTCCCTGCGCGCCCGGAACCTCGAGAAGCACCTGCTGTGGGCAAGCATGCTCACGCCCCTCGTCGCCGATCGCCTGAAGGGTGACGACGCCGCGCTGCGCGCCGAGATCATCGTCCAGTCGGCCCTCGCGTGCCTCGACGTCGCGCTCACCACCTGGGCCAATGTCGACGACGGCACCACGGCCAGCGAGCTGCTCGAACGAAGCTTCGCGGCGCTGCAGCCTCAGGTGTAGGGGCCCGGCCTCAGGTTGAGGGCATCTCCGACGGAGGACAGCCCCACCCCAACGCGGCGGCGCGCACCATTCCGGGGACAGCGACTGGCTGCGATCCGGGGAGCACGCGCGTCTGCTGCCCTCGGTCGCCGACGCCGCGCGGGCGCACCCGCTCGACGAACGCCTGGCCGGGCAGCTGATGCTCGCTCTGTACCGCTGCGACCGGCAGGCCGATGCGCTGGCGCACTTCCACGTGGTCCAGCAACGGCTGGCCGACGAGCTCGGCAGTGACCCCGGCCCGACGCTCCGCGGGGTGTACCAGCAGATCCTGCGGCACGACCAGGAGCTCGCTGCGCCAACCGGTGTCTCGGGGCCGGCTACGCACGAACCGGGCAGCATGCACGCTGACGCTGCGGCAGACGGCGATGCGGCGGAAGCCGTCGCAGCCTCGGTCGAACGGTCGCACCGGCCGGCGCAGTTGCCCCTTGACGCGGCGGGCTTCACCGGGCGCGCCAACGAACTGCGGCGCCTCGACGAGCTGCTCCGAATGTCGCGAACGACCTGGCGGCCAGGACCGTGGTGATCACCGCGATCGGCGGGACCACCGTCATCGGCTCGCTCTTCACCCAGATTGCATCAGGCGGCATCATTGTCGGCGGCTACCGAGCAGACGCGCACCACCCCAGTGACGTCCGAATGAAGAACCAGAACATCACCGTCTCCACGAAGAAACCGCGCACGTCCCCACGCGGAAGAGCCGCACGTCCCTACCCAGAAAGAAGGCCGCACATGCACACGTCCCGAAGACTCTCCGCCAGACTCACGGCCACGGCATCCGCCATCTGCCTGGCCGCCGTCGGACTCGCCCTCGTCCCGGCGGCAGACGCCTCCGCCGCGGGCGCGCCGCAGGGCGGCCACGTCTACGCGCTGACAGCGGCGCACAGCGGCAAGAACGGCGCCGTGCTGTCGGACTCCCTGGCCAACGCAGCGGCGGTCGTGCAGAAGACCGCCTCCGGCGGCCCCGGCCAGCTGTGGGAGGCGGTCGACCACGGCGACGGCACCTTCTCGCTGGTCAACATCAACAGCGGCAAGTGCATGGACGTCCAGAGCGGCTCCACGAACGCGGGGGCCGCGATCATCCAGTGGTCCTGCACCGGCTCCAGCAACCAGCGCTGGACTGTCAGCGGCTCGGCGATCGTCTCCGCCCGCAGCGGCCTGTGCCTGGACGTCTCCGACAACTCCACCGCGGAGGACCACGCGATCATTCAGTGGACCTGCAAGAACACTACCAACCAGCAGTGGAGCCTGACCGAGCGCCCGCGCTCGGCGACCTGGGGCCCGAGCATGGTCAGCGGCGGCCAGACCTTCACCTCGCAGACCATCCGGATGGTCGTCCACAACAACACCTCCGGCGCGGGGCTGCGCATCCGGCTGTCCAACCTGCGCAGCACGACCGCCCTCTCGGTCGGTGCCGTCACGGTGGCCGTCCAGTCCAGCGGCGCCACCGCGGTCGCGGGCACCACACACACCGTCACCTTCGGCCGTTCGGCCACGCCCACCATCCCCGCCGGGCAGGAACTGACCAGCGACGTCATCCCGATGCCGGTCGTCGCGGAGCGGAACCTGCTGGTGAGCGTCTACCTCCCGGGCACCACCGGTGCCTCGACCTACCACTACGACGCCCACCAGACCTCGTACCTGTCCGCCTCGGGCACCGGCAACCACGCGGCCGAGGAGGCCGCGACGAACTTCACCACCACCACGGCCCGCTGGTTCTACGTCGCCGGACTCGACGTCGTGTCACCCACGGCCAAGGGAACCGTCGTGGCCATCGGTGACTCCATCACCGACGGCTCCCTCGCCACCGACAACGCCAACCAGCGCTGGCCCGACTACCTCGCCCGGCGGCTCCAGGCCCAGTCCGGCGGCCAGCGCCTCGGCGTTGTCGACGCGGGCATCGGCGGCAACCGCGTGGTCCACGACAGCCCGTCCACGCAGCAGGGCATCGCGGCCGTGACCCGGTTCTCCCACGACGTCCTGACCCAGCCGGGCGTGAAGGACGTCATCCTGCTGGAGGGCATCAACGACATCAACTCCACCGCCATCCCCACCACCGCCGACGAGATCATCGCCGGCTACCAGACCATGATCGACCAGGCACACACGGCCGGTGTCCGAATCATCGGCGGGACGATCCTGCCGGCCTCGCAGACCGCCGCCAAGGCCGCCGCCCGCGCCCAGGTCAACGACTGGATCCGCACCAGCGGCGCCTTCGACGCGGTGATCGACTTCGACGCGGCGCTCCGGGACCCGGCCAACCCGGCGCAGCTGCTCCCCGCCTACGACAGCGGCGACCATGTGCACCCCAACAGCGCGGGCATGCAGGCCATGGCCAACACGGTGAACCTCTCGCTGCTCACCTCCTGAGCGGTGCCCACCTCCCGGACGGCGTAGTTCCGTTCGGCGCCCCCTCTCCGCGTACGGGGCACCGGACGGAACGGCTCGTCATCCGTGCGCCGCCGGGCAGCTGCTGCTGCGGACGATCAGGTGGCGCAGGACGACCGAACGCATCCAGGAGCACGGACGCCCGTGGATGTGGTCGAGCATCACGGTGATGCACCGGCGCCCCATTTCGGCGAATTCGGGGCGCACCGTCGTCAGCGGCGGGAGGCCTGCGTGGTGCCGTTCGCGGTCGTCCTCCTGGCGGACGGCGGGCCGGGGTCGCTCACCGACTCGGCGCTCGGTCTCGTCGAGCGGTGTGTGGTGATCCTCGATGTCATGGCGATCGGGGTGCTGGCCCGATGGTCGCGAGCGAGCGCGACCGTAGCGGTCGCCGGGCGATAGTCGCCCCGGCGCTGCCGGCGATCGGAGGGCGTGCCGGTCAGCCCTTTCCCGCGACCCGGAAGCGCACGAAGTCGACCACGTCGTCGTCGACGATCTCCGGGTAGTAGTGGGTCCGTAGCGCCGTGCGCAGCTCGTCGGCCGTGCAGCCCTCCAAGGCGGCCTGGGCGTCGGTGATGTCGGCGAACCGGACTGGCTCGACGGACTCGACCACCCCCGGGAGGGACCGGTATCGGTCGTCGAACTCGAACAGGAGGGTGGCCGGCCCCGGCACAGCGGGGTCGTTGAAGCGGGTGGTGGCCGTCTTGACGCCGTCGACCACGTTCGTCCAGTGCCCCGGGCTGAACCGCAGCAGGCGCGGCGGGTTCGCGTCCGGGTGCTGGGACGGGTACGGAAGGAGCTCGCGGGCTGGAACCGAGCTCGAGCCGTCGCTGTCAGGAACGATGACGCGGGTGTCCGGCTGCTGGTCCAGCAGGACCTGGCGGCATCGTCCGCACGGGGGCATGACGCCACGGTCCTCGTCACCTACCGCGACGATCTCCGCGATCGGGCCGGCCCCCGCGGACGCCGCCACCCCGAGCGCCACCAGCTCCGCGCACGGGCCTCCCGTGAAGTGGAAGACGTTCACGCCGGTGTAGATGTCGCCGTGAATGTCCATCACCGCGGACGCGACGGTGTTCAGGTAGGTGCCGTCGGCGGGAAGCCGGGACGCGACGTCAGCGGCGGCGTCGAAGAGGCGCTGCTCAGGAGCGGTCAACATGGGACGACCCTGGCACGTGCGATGAGCTCACATCGAGGCCATTTCCTACTTCTCTTCAGGGCTCGTCGGCCGGCCGCCCGCGGATCTCGGCGAGCAGCCGCCACCCGAGGCCGTCGAACGCCGTGTGGTATCCCGAACGCAGCGCGCGGTACAGCTCATCGGCGGCATGGCGCGCGACGGCGGCCGTGGCGGCGTCGACCAGATCGGCGGCTTCGGCGTCGTCCAGCTCATCGGCGTCGACGATTCCGGCGTCGTCGGCCGAGCACCACAGGTCCAGCTCAAGATCGAGGAAAGAGAACAGCTCGTCGCGCGCCGCGGCGACGTCGACCGAGATCCACGGGGACGTCCAGTGGTCGGCGGGCGGTTCCGGGGCTGCCGACCAGCACCAGGCGACGAACCATCCGCCCGACTCCGGGAGCGCCTGCGCGGGGAAGAACTGCACACCGTCGGCTGGCTGCGCCGGCAGCGGGCCGTCCGGACCGACGACCTCCGTGCCGGCGGGGCTGAACAGCCAGACCCCCTCCGGCCCGCGCCGGACGACCCGTGAAGCGTGCGTCTTCTCGGCGCCGTCGAGCTTCACCTTGCGGCTACGCACCGCACGCCCCAGCGGGCTGCCGTCGTCATTCATACATGACCGTCCGCTCCGATCCGGGCCCCGACCTCCGGCGGCAGCACGTACGGCACCTCGGCGGGCAGCGCAGGCGAACCACCACCGAGCAGGTCGGAACGCCAGGTCCGGACTCGGTCGGTGATGTCCTCCAGCCCTACCACCCACTCGTCCACGTACGCGCCCACGGCTCCCCCGCCGATCCCGACCTGCAGCGAGCGGTGGTCCAGCGCGACGCCGGTGGGAGTGCGCTCCGGATCCCACTGGACCCGTACGGGACTGGCCGCTTTCTGCGCGGCCCACGCCGCGGCGTCGTCGTGCAGCCTGCGGTCGAAGTGGCTGAGTGAGGCCATGCCGAGCGCCTGCTCGAAGCCCTCGCGCGACATACGCACCGCGAGGACTCGCTCCTGACCGGGCTTCGTGGCCCAGCCGCAGCGGTACATCATCCAGCAGAACGAGGGCTTGACCCAGGTCATCCGCTCACGCTTGAACGGCGGCACGAACCGGCCGGCGCGGACGGCGGCGTCCGCGATCTCGGGCGGGTAGGCCTGGTAGACGGTGATGGTGTCGGCGTCGTAGACCGCTCGCACCTGTCGGTTCGGAGTGTTCATCGACGGTGACGGTACGCACCTGGGCGACGTCGGCCCAAGCGAATTGCCCGGGCCAGACCAGTCGAAGACGAGTTCGCGGAAGGCATCACGGACCCTCGTAAGAGGTTGGCGATCGCGGTTGTAGTACAGCTTGTTGGTCAGCAGCACAGCCCATCGCTCGCGTCGCGGCGATATCCACATGCCACTTCCCGTGAAGCCATAGTGAACCCAGATGTCGTCGGCCAGAGCGGTACCAGGAGCGGTTTGCCAGAAGAGGCCACGTGCGGGTTCGAGGCCGCCGGTCTGAATGGTCAGTGACTCCGTGATCCAAGCAGTGGTGAACCCGACCTCGCCCGCGGTGGTCGAGACGCGGCCCGCGCACTGCAGGGCGGGGCTCACCGGGAGCGGCAAAGAGCCTCCCGCAGAGGTCAGGAGCGTCGCCCTTGCATGTCGCCGGCAACCCACTGAACCGTAGTGGGACGATCTCCATTGCCGACTGTAAAGAATTCCTCGAGTGCCGCGACGACGTGCTTTACCGGGATCGCACTCGCGGCATCGTGGAAGATCCCGTTGTAAGGGTCCGCGGGTACGCGCGGGTCGTCGGCAGGCGGCTCGGGGCTGTCGGAAACCCAGATGCCCTGGGGCGACGTCTCCGTCTCCGGCCGATCGGCGGTACAGAACCAGATCAGGCCGCCATAACCAGTCGTCCTGTTAACCGAGACATAGAGACAATGGTCAGGCTCCTGCGTGCCTGACGGGCTCGGCAGCCACGGGTTCGCCTCAGCAGCGTTGTCACCACTGACGAAGTACAGTTCTGCGCGCTCGCCGTTCGTAGCCCGATCGCTCCCGGGCTCAGCTAGCTCCGTGGTGATCTCATCAATGAGTTCCGCCATCGACTCATGTCCGGGAACCTCCCGCACCTGACGACGGAGCATGGCCTTGAGGATCAATAGACTGCCTTTCCATTGAGAACTGTGGGCTCGGCGGCGCCCGGGAACCAGACGTTCATCGCCGACCCCTCCGGCAGGATCGCCGGGACGGCATTTGTGCAGCTGAACACGCCTTCACATACACCTTCGGGATTATTGATCGCCACGTCAGCATTGGACACACCACTGTCCCGCATCCACACGGCAAGCTTGGTCTCCACGTCGCCGGCGACATTGTATTCCCCATTGATCGGGCGCAGTTCTTGGAGACGAGCCTGCGCCGCATCGGCCAGCGGGTCGTCCTGAAGACCGCTCGTCAGGTCGTCGCGCAACTGGTTCCCGTTGGAGTCGAAGACGCGCCCCGTCGTGACCCGCTGACCCGCAAGATCCTGCAGCGCGTCGTCGATGTGTGAGCCCCCCACGTGGTTGGCGCTGTTGTGCACGAGGACGGGTTGGTCACCGGCCAGGACGTAGTAGTTGTGGTGGGTCTCGACATGGAAGTTGTAGACCGTCTCGCAGTTGGCCGACTCGCGGTCCTCGACCTCTATGCCCTCCACCACCGCCGTCCCGTCCGGGGTGACCAGGAGGTCCCCAACCCTGAGGAACGCAGCATCCAGCCAGCCGCGCCCCTGAACCATGAACGGGTGCTCGGCGGTCGTGGAGACGATGTCGCCGCTGATCGTGAGGTGGAACAGCACGTTGGCTTCCCGCACGAACGTCTGCTTGACAACCTGGAGCTCGTCCAGGCCAGTGTCCAGGTTGCGGGCCCAGACCTTGTCCCCGACACGGATGTCCTCGATCGGCCGCTGCCCGTCCGGGGTGTGGATCAGAGTGCCGGCCACGAAGCACTGTCCGAACCCGAACTTGCACCAGCCCTTCTTCAACCCCTGCTTGAACGCGCCCTTCGTGATCCCCTTCGCCAGCCCGGTCGCGGCCTTCGCCGCACCACCCAGACCGATCAGGGACAACGCGGCTCCGGCGATGGCGATCCCCGCCTCCGCCCAGGACCGCTCACCCGTGGCTGCCAGCGTGATGTTCGCGACCGCCGATACGATCGCCGCGACTGCCGCGATCACGATCAACACCCCGGCCAACGCGGTGCCGACCACGGGAATGAACGCGACCACGATCGCGAGGATCCCCGCGATGGTGGAGATCATGTCGGCGATGTCCGCGATCGCCGCGACGAGCTTGGAACCCCAGTTGTCCCACCAGCCGTCGTTCAGATCATCCGAGGACGTGATCTCCTCGATGCGGTCCACCGCGTGCTCGGCGGCGCGGTCCCGGTCCGAGACCGCGGACTCGATCGTGCCTTGCGCCGAGCTGATCGTGGACTGCGCCTCGTCGGCGTCCCCACCAGCCTGATCCGCCTTCTGCTGATACTCCTGCTTCTCCGTCTCGTCCTTCGCCGAATCGGCCAGCTCCTGCCACCGATCCTTCGACCCCGACGCCGACTGCGCCGCGTCCTGCGCATCCCTGGCCCGCTCCAACGCCGCCAACGTCTCGCCCTGCACCCGCTCCAAAGCCGAGGCATACCCGGTCAACGCCTCACCCGCGGCCACATACCGCGAATGCGCCTTACGGATCTCACCGATGGTGTCTTCCTTGGCCTCCATCAGAGAATCCACAGCCTGCGAGATCGTCCCATCCACATCAAGACGACTCATCGCCGACGCCGCGTTGTCGATCGAACGCGCGACTTCCTGATACTCCTGCCCACCAGAGAGCACCAGCACCGGATCACCCGGCGTCGGATCGGAATCCAACCCCACCGGCGACCAATCAGACGGCCTCATCACACGTCTCCCCCGCGCAGCCCGACATGAGAGTCATTCGCGACAATCAGGGTAGGTGAAAAATGCCATGTCAGACAACGAAAATGTCACCCTCAACCAGGGCCGGCCCGCCGCGACGCCCCGGCAGCCGACACTGCCAACCAGGTCGGATACCTTGTGCCTGTGCCCGACCAGACGATCGCCCAGCGCAACCCGGCCCACCTCGACCGGGTCGTCGGTGCGCTGCGACAGGTCCACGAGAAAAGCGGCTACCCCATGGTCTGGCCCGACGACCCCACGGCCTGGCTCACCCCCGCCGGCACTCTCGACGCGTGGGTGGCGCTGTCGGACGGCGAGGTCGTCGGCCACGTGATGCTCGTCGAAGGGGACAAGGTCGAGTACGCGGCCGAGCTGGTGGAGGCGACCGGCGTCCCCGTGACCGGTCTGGCCGGCGTGAGCCGCCTGTTCGTCACACCGGCCGCGCGCCGCAGGGGCGTCGCCGCCGCCCTGCTGGAACGGCTTGAGGACACGTCCACCCGGCGCGGACGCCGGCTCGTCCTCGACGTCGTGGACGACGGCGGGCCCGCCGTCCGCCTGTACGAACGCCTCGGCTGGACCCGCGTGACCGCAGGCGAGGCCACCTGGACCACCCCTGCCGGCACTCGCCCGAAAACGGCCGCCTACCTCTCCCCCCGCTGACCCGCTCATCCCCGCCCGGCGAACGCCGCACGCACCCGTCGCCCACGGAGCACGCCCGCGGCCGCGCCAAGTGCGAGCGCGCAGGCGGTCTGCTCCAGGGTGAACCACAGCGGGGCCACGCCGGGGATCAGGTCCACGACGACGATCGCCACGGGCACGATGATCGAGATGGCGCGCACGCGCTCGTAGGCCGAGCGCGAACCCCGCGCCGCGGCTGCGGCAAGCCAGTAGATCAGGACCGCGCTCGCGAGGATGATGCTCGACCGGATCCACTCGAACGTGCACGTCGCGTGCCCGAACGCCGCGACGAGTGCAACCGTGCCGAGTACCGCGGCGCTGAGCACGCCGTAGGTCACGACAAGGGCCTTCGTCGCGGTGAACGCCCGCCGGACCTGTGCCTCGCCGAGGCGAGACTCACCGATGGGACCAGCCTCATCCCGGGCAGCGGCCTGGCCGTTATTCGTCGTCGTCATGTCTCGTTCCCCTGTCTTGTCGGTCCTGGCTTCGACCTTTCGATCGTGACGTCGACGCTATGGAGCCCGCGCGGGCCCCGGTATGCGCCCAGGCCCACCACTGGGTGGGGCCAGACCCACTTCAGGCCCGTTCCGATAGGAAATCGTCAGGGGCTGGGGCACAGTCGTGGCACCGAGCCGGACCGGCCGGGTGCCCGGCGGCGGGGCTGGTATGCCACCGGATCAGGAGACGTGGAAGGGAAACATCATGCGAGAAACGGGGTCATGGGCCGCAAGCGCCGGGACGGGTTTCGTGCGATCGTGCGCCGTGGCGGGCGCAGGCCTGTTGGTCCCGGCCGTGTGGGCGGTGGCGGTAGCGCTGACACTCTGGTGGGGCAACCCGTGGGCGTCGATAGCGCCGTTCCTGGTGGCGTGCACCGGAACGCTGGCCCTGGCGAAGCCGGTGGCGGGGATGTTCCGCGCCCTCGCCGCACGGTGGACCGGGACCGTCATCGCACCCGGGTATCGGGAGCGGCAGCCGGTGGTGCAGATGTCTACCGGGTACTGGTGGAACGGATACGCGTACGCGAAGTCCCGGAAGGAGGCCCAGGAGGACCAGGAGCTGAAGGTACGGTTCGGCGACCCCGCCACGTGGCGTGACCTGCGGTTCACAGCGATCGCCGTGGTCGCGGGGGTCATTGCCGCCGTCCCGCTCGCGGCCCTCGCCGGAGCCGCGCTCGGGTTCGGGTTGGGGTTCGGCCAGCCAGGCCCGGCCCCGCGCCTGCTCGGCGCGCTCAGCCTGGTCGTGGCGGTTGCCTGCGCCCCGTTCGCGTGGCGTCCTGCCGTGCCGGTGGCCGTCCGTTTCCTGGGCAGGCCGACGGCGCAAGCGCTGGCGGACCGGGTGGACGAGCTGACGGCGCAGCGGGCGGACGCCACGGTCACGCAGGCGACCGAGATCCGCCGGATCGAACGGGACCTGCACGACGGCGCGCAGGCGCGGCTGGTCTCGCTCGGGCTCGCGCTGGCGACTGCGGAGAAGCTGATGGCGACCGACCCCGCTGGGGCGAGGTCGCTGATGCGGGAGGCGCGGGCCGGCGCCGCCGCGTCACTGACCGAGCTGCGCGAGCTGGTCCGGGGCATCAGCCCGCCGGTGCTGAACGAACGGGGCCTGGTCGACGCCGTGCGCGCGCTCGCCCTGGACAGCCCGCTCGACGTGACGGTCCGCGCCGACGCGCTGCGGCCGCTGGACCCGCCGATCGAGTCCGCCGTGTACTTCGGGATCGCCGAGCTGGCGACCAACGCCGCCAAGCATTCCCGCGCGGACCGGGTGCTGATCGCCATCGCTCGCAGCGGCTCGAACCTCGTCGTCGATGTCCAGGACGACGGCCGGGGTGGCATCACCGAACGCCCAGACGGCGGGCTTGCGGGGCTGCGCCGCCGCCTCGCCGTCTTCGACGGCACGCTCGAGATCACCAGCCCGGACGGCGGCCCGACGCGTGCGAGGATGACGGTGCCATGCGAATCGTCATAGCCGAGGACCTCTACCTCCTTCGTGACGGGATGGTCCGCCTGATCGAGGCCTACGGGCATCAGGTGGTGGCGACGGCGGCCACAGGACCTGAGACGCTCGACGCACTCTTGAAGTGGCGGCCCGACGTGGCCGTGGTCGACGTGCGTATGCCCCCGACCCAGTCGGACGAGGGCCTGCGGGCGGCCCTCGCCGCCCGCCGCGAGGTGCCCGGTCTGCCGGTGCTGATCCTGTCCCAGCATGTCGAGCAGCTGTACGCCCGCGAGCTCCTGGCCGACGGCGCCGGCGGTATCGGCTACTTCCTCAAGGAGAGCGTGTTCGACGCCGACCAGTTCGTCGACGCACTGCAGCGCGTCGCCGACGGCGGCACCGCCATGGACCCGGCGGTCATCGCGAAGCTGCTCGCGGGCGGTTCGTCGAACCGGCGGCTCGAACGGCTCACCGACCGCGAGCAGGACGTGCTCGCCCTGATGGCCGAGGGCCTGTCGAACCAGGCCATCGGAGGGCGCCTGTTCCTCAGCGACAGCGCCATCAGCAAGTACACGACCTCGATGTTCGGCAAGCTCGGCATCTCCGACGACGACCACCACAACCGCCGTGTCCTCGCCGTCCTCGCCCACCTGAACCAGGGCGGCCCGACGGCTGGCTCGGCGTCCTTGTAGCCCTTCCCGACAGGCCCGAGGGACAAGTCAGACCGAGCGGGCCCCCAACCACGGCGCCAGGTGGTCCTCGCGCCAGAGCCACTCGACGCCGGCACCCACCTCGTCCGGCGTGCACAGCGCCTCGTGGAACGCCTCGCGCAGGCGCTGGCGGTCGTCGACGAGGCCCGCGCCCGAGCCGCGGTCGTCCGCCACGCCGACCACCACGATCCGCGTGTGCGGCACCGTCCCCGCGCACACCTCCGACCACGGCCCCAGGTCGGCGACGGCGAGCTGGCCGCCCGCGCCGTCCCACAGGCACGCGAGGCCCGGCCGGTCGGCGACGTGGAACACGCCGCGCGCCCGCAGGCCGCCGACGCTCAGCTCCTCGATCCGGTCGAGCAGCCGCTCGGGGTGGAACGGCAGCGACGAGCGCAGCTCGAGCGTCCAGCTGCGATCCCCGGGCACGCCGCCTGGGCCGGTGATCGCCACCGCGCCGAGCGGGTGCGCCCGGTGCTCGGCGCGGGACGGCGAGTGCGTCGCGGAGCTGAGGTCGGACGCCGACAGCGCGTGCAGGCCGTCCACGCGGCGCGAGCCGGCGCCGCGCAGCCGGTCGAGCAGGCCCGACGTCGTCGGCGAGGGCCGGGTCGCGACAGGCTCGACCAACGGGGACCGGGTCTCGACAGGCTCGACCAGCGAGGACGGCTCGACCAGCGGGGACGGCTCGACCACCGAGAGCGACGGCTCGACCAGCGAGGAGCTCGTCACCACCAGGTCCGCCTGCTCGATCTGGGCCGCGAGCGCCTCCCCGAGCGAGCGTTCGTCGTCGGAGGTGAGCTCGAGGCCGCGTTCGACGAGGGTGTCGTCGCCGAACAGGTCCCGCTGGAGCGTGTCGGTGTCGACGACGGTGAAGGAGGTGGCGATGCGGGTGTGGGCCAGTGCGCCGCCGGGCCTGGTCTCGGCTGCGAGGGCGCGGGCGGCGAGCAGGGGCTCGGCGCTGAGGGGCAGGGCGAGCAGGACGTGGGTCCACCGGCCGTCGCGGGCGAGGCGCGCGATGGTGGGTACGGCGTCCCCGCGGACGGCGCAGGACAGGCAGGCGTGCTCGAGCGGCACGAGGACGTCCTCGACGACGCCGGTGGCGTCCTGCACGAGGCGTCGGAGGTGGTCCTCGTGGATGTCGTGCCGTACCGCGACGAGTCCTGGGGCGTCCACGAGGAGGCCGAACAACGCGGAGTCGCGCAGCACGGGGTCGGTGGTGGCCAGGACGCTCACCGGGATGATTCCGCGGCTCTTGCCGGTTTGGTACATGCTGCCTCCTCGCCCGGGACCGGCCTGGACCAGCTCGGAATAATTGATAACCGTTCTCAGTTCTGGTTCACTGTAGCGCGATATGAGAACGGTTCTCATACGCGGCGGCCACGCCGTCGCAACAGCAGGAGGTCATGTGTCAGCCAGATGCCAGGTGCTGGGCACCGTGCAGGGGTTCGGCCACTCGGTCTCGCACTCCCACGTGCGCACCAAGCGCCGCTTCAACCCCAACATCCAGAAGAAGCGCTACTGGGTCCCGTCGCTCGGCCGCAACGTCACGCTGCGCGTCAGTGCCAAGGGCATCAAGACCATCGATCGCAGCGGCATCGATGTGGTTGTCGCCCAGATCCTTGCCCGAGGGGAGAAGGTCTGATGGCCAAGAAGTCGAAGGTCGCCGCCGACGTCCGACGCCGCGAGGTGGTCGCCCGGTACGCCGAGCGGCGCGCCGCGCTGCTCCGCGTCATCCGAAACCTGGACCTGCACCCCACGGTGCGCGCCGCCGCCGTCAGCGAGCTGGGCAAGCAGCCGCGCGATGCCAGCCCGACCAGGCTGCGCAACCGCGACGTCGTGGATGGCCGGCCCCGCGCGTACTCGCGCAAGTTCGGCCTGTCCCGCATCCGCCTGCGCGAGATGGCGCACCGCGGCGAGCTGCCCGGGGTGACCAAGTCCAGCTGGTGAGAGCCCGCTGGCATCCCGCTCGGCCCCAGGTCCACCATCGAAGGAGTGGCACATGAAGGTTCGCGCATCCCTGCGTTCCCTGAAGGACAAGCCCGGCGCCAAGGTAGTGCGCCGCCACGGCAAGACGTTCGTCATCAACAAGCTCAACCCGCGCTGGAAGGCGCGCCAGGGCTGAGCGGAAGGAGCCAAGTCATGAAGAACATCCACCCCACCTACGGCCCCGTCGTGTTCCGGGACCGGAGCGCCGACTTCGCGTTCCTCACCCGCTCCACGCTCGCGGGCGAGACGGACGGCGGCCCCGGCGTCCCGACGGCCACCATCGAGTGGACCGACGGCAACACCTACCCGGTGGTCGACGTCGAGATCAGCAGCGCCAGCCACCCGTTCTGGACCGGATCGGCCCGCGTGGTCGACACCGCCGGACGCGTCGAGAAGTTCCGGCAGCGCTACGCCAACCGTGGCACCTCCAGCAGCACCAAGAACAGCAAGGGCGGTAACTGATGGCCTCGCGTGTTGACCTCCGACCGATCATCAAGCTGCGCTCGACGGCGGGCACCGGCTTCACGTACGTGACCCGCAAGAACCGGCGCAACGACCCCGACGGGCTCGTCCTGCGCAAGTTCGACCCCGTCGTCCGCGCGCACGTCGACTTCCGCGAGGAGCGCTGACCTTCAGCGCCCCTCCCGGAGCCTCGATAGCGGGGCACTGACAGAGACGGCCACCGCGAAACAGACACCCCGGCGCAGAAAGCGCCGGGGTGTCTGTTTGTGGGCGTGATCGTTGCGAGTTTCTGTCCGGTTGAGGCGCAACGATCACGGCCACAGCCAAGACGGGCTAGCGTCGTCGACGGCGAGCCTGCGCCGCGTCGAGGCGATCGTTCAGGGTGATGGCGGCGTCGATCAGTGCCAGGTGCGTGAACGCCTGCGGGAAGTTGCCGATCTGTTCGCCGGTCAACGCGATCTCCTCCGAGAACAGGCCGAGGTGGTTGGCGTAGGTCAGCATCTTCTCGAACGTCACGCGAGCCTCGTCGAGCCGATCGGCGCGCGCAAGCGCGTCCACGTACAGGAAGGTGCAGAGCGAGAAGGTCCCCTCCGAACCGCGAAGCCCGTCGGGCGATGCGCTCGGGTCGTACCGGTAGACGAGGCTGTCGGACACGAGTTCTTCCATGGCCGTCAGCGTGTCCGTCCACATCGGGTCCTTCGGGGACACGAAGCCCACCTGCGCCATCTTCAGCAGTGAGGCGTCGAGCACGGGCTCTCCGTACTGCTGGACGAACGCTCGGCGCTCGGCGCTCCACCCTTTCTCCATGATCTGGTTGTAGATCGCATCGCGCTCCGCGATCCAGCGGTCCAAGGGGGCCGGCCGGCCGCGGACGGTGGCAAGCCGGATGGCGCGGTCGAAAGCGACCCAGCACATCAGGCGCCCGTACGTGAAGTTCTTGCGTCCGCCGCGGGTCTCCCAGATTCCCTCCTCCGGCTGGTCCCAGTTGTCAGCCAGCCAGTCGAGCAGTCCGCAGATGGCCACCCAGCCGGGCTGTCCGACCTCGACGCCGGCGCGGTCGGCGTTCCAGATCGCCTCCATCGCTTCCCCATAGATGTCGAGCTGCAGCTGTCCGGCGGCCCCGTTGCCGATCCGCACCGGGTAGGAGCCGCGATAACCCTCCCAGTTCTCGAGGATCTCCTCGGACAGGTTCGGGTCGCCGTCGACCCGGTACATGATGTTCAACGGGCCGGTGTCGCTGCCCGTCGGTTCAGCCACGCGGGCGCGGAGCCATTGCCCGAACGCCGCCGCCTCGTCGTAGAACCCCATGCGCACCAGCGTGTTGACCGAGAAGGAGGCATCGCGCACCCACGTGAAGCGATAGTCCCAGTTGCGCTCGCCTCCGACCTGTTCAGGGAGGCCCGCCGTCGGTGCCGCGACGAGGCCGCCCGACGGTGCGTAGGTCAACAGCTTGAGCGTGATCGCCGACCGCTGAAGCTCCTCGCGCCACCGGCCGGTGTACGTGGACTGCCCGACCCAGTCCTGCCAGAACTGCACGGTGTCGTCGAAGAGCCGCTGGGCGTCGACAACGGGAATGGCCTGCGGGGGCGCCCCACTGCCCGTCTCGACGACGACGCCGCGCATCTGGCCCTCCACAAGGCCGAGCGAGAAGCGTAGGTCGCCCTCGTCCGTCTGCTCCGACCGTGTCAGCCGTTCGTCGTCGGGGTTCCGGATGAAGCTGAGCGTCAGAGTGGTCTCGCCCGCGGTGAAGGTTGCACCGTCGTCGGTGGTCGTCACCTGATGTGCCTGCCGACCGTAGTCGAAGCGAGGAGCGATCTCGATGTCGAACTGGATCGTCCCACGCACGCAGCGCACCGCCCGCAGCAGCCGGTGACGGTCGCTCGGCGTCCCGGAGGTCACCGGCATGAAGTCGATCACCTCGCCCACGCCCTGCTCCGTGAGGAAGCGGGTGATGAGAATCGCGGTGTCGGGGAAGTAGAGCTGCTTCGTCTCGAACGCGTCGTCGTGGGGTCGCGTGCTGAAATGTCCGCCGCGCTCGCGATCCAGCAGTGAGCCGAAGATGCTCGGCGAGTCGAAGCGGGGGCTGCAGAACCAGTCGATCGTGCCGTCCGTCGCGACCAGCGCAGAGGTCTGCAGGTCGCCGATCAGGCCGTGGTCGGCGATCGCAGGGTGGTCGTTCATCATGGTGATCCTCGATTCCCGCGCCCCGCTCCGCGGAGTGTGACGCTCATGGCTGCTTCGCGGGGGCCGCGGTTCGCACCTCTGCCGGGGATGGCATAGGACTCGACCGAATTCAGATCGTCGGTGCGTGCGAACTGGTCAGACCGATATCGACGAAGATGACCTCGATCGCGTTGTTTCCGTAGCCGAGCCGGTTCCATGGCGGGACTTCAGGTTGCACATTGCCGGCGGCGTCGGTCGCTCGGGCTCGCAGGGTGTGTCGTCCGTCGTTTGGGGGTTCCCATTCGAATTTCCAGTCCTGCCATTGATATGGGCCCTTGGGTGGCTCGAGTGTCGCCGGGTACCAGTCGCCTTCCCCGGTGAAGCTGACGTCGACGCTGGTGATCGGGCCGCTGCCTGACCAGGCTTTGCCTCGGACGGTGCAGGGCCCGGCGGGCAGTACTGATCCAGGTGCAGGGTCGGTGATTCGGGCGCGTACACGCATGATGGTGACCGGTTCGTGGGGGCGGTCTGGCCATTCGTAGATGTAGTGGCCGGTCTGAAACTCGCCGGCGAACGGCTCGGTGAGCACGTCGATCCGGTGCAGCCACTTGACCGATGCCACGGCGTACCAATGTGGCACGACGACTCGGAACGGGGCACCGTGATCGGGCCGGAGCTGTTCACCGTTCATCTCGTAGGCGATCAGAATCTCCGCTGCGGGGTCGGCTGCGAGCGCGAGCGGAAGCGCCCTGACGAACGTCAGGTCTTTGCCGTCGGTGGTGGGGAGGACTGGGTGGAGGTGGTACGGGCCGTGGTCGGCGCCTTCGAAGCGAACCTCAATGCCGTCGTCGGTGGGTTGTGTGAGGGCGAGGACGTCAGCGAGGCGGGCGCCGGTCCAACGAGCGGTCGACACGGCGTAGTCACCCCACGGCTCGCCGATAGGCAGTGGTCGCATCTCGAGGCGGCCGTTGCCGGCACACTCGAGCGTGACGGATCGCTCCAGTGAGGGCAATGCTCGGAGATCGGCGAGTGTGAGTGTGATCGGGTTCTCGACTGCGCCACCGATCGTGAAAGTGCCGTCATGGGCGGGCAGCGCGAAGTTGCTGCGGACGTAGTGGAAGTCGGTGGGTGTGATGTCGCCGGCCAGTGCCTCCGGTGGTGCTTCGGCGTTGTAAGGAGCCGGATTGATCATCTGGAGTGCGGCACGGGAGTGTTCGAGCTCGTCGGTTTCGGCCATGATCAAACTCCTCGTCGATGGGTGAATGGGCCGTCCGTAGTCAGCGTCAGTAGTCAGCGTCGTGGAAGGAAGGATCGCGGCCATCGTTGAAGGCACCGACGCCTTCGCTGCGATCGGGATGCACCGCGGAGCGCCAATGGGCTTCCATCATGATGGCGATCGCCTGCTCGATCGGTTGTCCTTCGCCCAGGTGCACCGCCCGCTTGACGGCTTGCACGGCGGTGGGCGAGTTGCTGGCGATCTTCGCCGCGATCCGTAGCGCCGCGTCGACGACTTCCGACAGGGCGTGGATCTCGTTGACCATGCCCAGCCGGTAGGCCTCCTGCGCAGTGATCGGGTCTCCCGTCATCAACATCTGCAGTGCCCTGCCAGGCGGGAGGAGCCGCGGCAGGAACACGGGTGAGCCACCGCCGGCGGCCAGGCCGATCATCGCTTCGGGTTGGCCGAACGTGGCGTTGTCCGAGGCGATGATGAAGTCGGTGCTCTGCGCGAGCTCCGACCCGCCGCCGTAGGCGATGCCGTTGACGGCGGCGATGATCGGTTTGCGCAGCTGACGGAGCGTGTACAGCGTGCGATCGAAGTCCTGCCGCTGGCGCAGCCATTGCTCCTTGGTCATGGCGTTGCGTTGGCGAAGGTCGCTGCCGACCGAGAACGCCCGGTCGCCCGCCCCCGTCAGCACGGCGACACGGATCGATGGGGTGACGGCGATCCCCTCCAGGATCTCGGTGAGCCGCACGCCCATCTCGGTGGTGATGGCGTTGTCGGCATGCGGCCGGTTCAGCGTGATCACGGCCACTCTTCCGTCGGCCACGTGGTCGACGAGCACCGATTCGTCAGGCTCGTCCCCCTCGGAGGGCGGCGGCCCGAAATCCAGTGAGTCCCATCGGTCCGTTGCGGTCGCGTCGGTCATCTCTGCCTCTTGGTGCTCTTGTTGCTGTCGTTTGTTGCCGTCAGGTGTCTAGCTCCGCGAGCCACCGCAGCGCGCGCAGGCCGGGCGCGAAGCAGTACTCCCCGCCACGGGTCACCACGAACGGCGGCAACTCGGTCAGGCGTCGGCGGATCGGTCGCTGTGGAATCGTGAAAGTTCCGGTGCCGTCGGCTGATCCGACGATCGGGTCCTTCTCGGCCGGGGCGCCGATGAAGATGCCGTCGTTGAGCCATTGCGTCTTGACGAACTCGAACTGTCGCTTCAGGTGCGCGCCGGCGAACACGAAAATGATGCCGCGATCGACCCCGTCGTCGTCCAGCACGCCCTCGGGCAGCATCGGCCCGTAGCTGGTCCCACGGCGGATCATGCGGTGCAATCGCACGTCGACGCTGCCATCGCCATAGAGCGCGTCCCGCGGGTTGGCCCGTCGGGCGTGGGCACCCGCAGGACACTTGAATCCGCGCAGATCATCCCCGTACAAGAAGTCGTTGTTGCGATGCCGATCTGCGCCCAGTGCGGGATCGTCACGCTCGGGCGAGACTGCGAGTGGCGCGCCGCTCTGCCAACGGCCGACCATCTTGGCGCCGAGGAGCGCCTCGTCGTCTCGGCTCGCCGCCCGCTGTCGCAAATACGTGCGGTACGCCGCGACCCGGGTGTGGAGCTTGCGGAACACGACATAGGTGCCGTTACGTCCGAGGATCTCCGGAGTTGGCATCGGAGGCAGCTCGCCGGTCTCATCCGGATACCCGAGGACGATCTCGCCGGCTTTCAGGGGCCGCTCCCGTGGGTTGGTCGGGGCGATTCCTGTTCCTTCGATCGCCGGTTGTCCGATCCCGTCCTTGAAGCCGAATGAGGTGCGCCCCGTCGGGAGCTGGTAGCAGTCCTGTCGCCAGATGAGTTCGACGCCGGTCAATTCCTCGAACGCCCTGTGCGCCCGTGCCAGGACCGCTTCGAGTCGTTCCGCATCCGGTGACAGTGCGGCGAGGGCGACGTGGACGTCACCGGTGCCGAGCGGCCGCTCCCAGTTGGCCGGGCTGCTGGCACCGACGTCGCCGAGATGCTCGGCACGGGCAGCCATCCCCTCCCGGAACTCCGGTGCGAAGCTGTCGAGCGAGTTCTGCGGAACACCGAGCGCTTCGAGGCCCTTGTAGGTGAACGCGACCGTGATCCATGCTCCGTGCGCGGGAATGGCTGCTGGGCGTCCCGAGTCGACAAGTGGGATCAGCCGTCGCACGAGCTCGCGTCCGGCGGCGAGATCGTCGATGCGTAGGAGCAGATAGCTGCCGACGTACGGCGACGGCCGTTCGTGCAATGCACCGCTCTGGATATCGTCGAGCTCGAGTTCTATCTCGACCTCGCCGGGGACACCGCCGGTCTGCGGTTCCATGATCAATGATGGTGCGCGGGAGCGGAGGGCGGATCGGGGTTCGGTTCCGCCAGATACGGGAACGTCCGCGTTGCCGGTCTGGTCGCCGCGTCGACCCCGTCACGAATGACCGGCCCGTACCCGGCGTTGATCAGCTGGGTGAAGATCGTGTCCATCACATCGTCGTTGAGCGCGCGCCCACCACACGACTCGTGCTCCTGGCCGCGCATAGCCGCCAGCTCGATCTCGAGGAACGACCCCGTCTCCTGGTACGGCTTCGTCAAGTCGACGACGAGGTAGTCGGCCATCATGAGATCGGTGAGTGGGTGGTCGCCGTTCGCATTCGTTGCCCAGTCCACCTTGCCGTCGATGCCGTCCCAGTACGCCAGGTTGGCGTTCAACCGTGCCCGGTACGCCCCCGGGTAGGACTCGCCCAGGTTGAACGCGTCTTCGCTGTTGTAGATGTCGCGGATCTCCAGGTCACGGTTCACCTGATCGTGTTGTTTCGGGCCGAGCATCATGTTCTTCACCTCGGGTCGCCCAACGCGTTCGATCCGGACGTTGAACTTCCCGCGCGTCAGCGTCTCCGCTACGACACCGATCAGCTCGGTCTTCTCGAGCAACGCCAGGTCCACCTCGACGACCAGGCTGAGAACGCTCTTGCCGTCGAGATAGATCGACCCAGGATCGGTGAACGCGAGCGTCCCCGTCGCGATTGTCTTCAACGCCGCCGGAGCGTCCATCATGAACGGATCCCATCGAGGGCCTGCGAAGACGCGCACCCCGTGCGCCGACGCATTGTGCTCGTCGTTCACCCGGAACGGGACCGTGTCTCCCGTCGGCGTCGTGCAGAACCCGTCCTGCACCACACCGGTTCCCGCCTCCGGGGCCGACGGAGGTGAGAAGACGCAGTCGAAGACGAACTCGCGGGAACCTGCGCTGAACGGAGCCGCGTCGCTCGTCCCGCTGGGAGTGAGCGGTCGCAGCCGAAACCGGTAGATGAGCCCCTCGGACAAGGTGTCGGATGGCTGCGCGAATGGCAGCGTGTTCATCACCATGACGAGATGGCCGGGCCGTTCCGGGCTCGGGAACGCGAACACATCTGTGATGTCCGCGATCGGTTCCGCCAACGCGCGCGGCCCAGAGATGTGATCCGACATCAGTATCCTCGGCTCACCGCATCAGCCGGCGGCTTCGTCGAGCAACGGCTGCAGCGCAGGGTGCCGCAATGCCTCAGCCGCGTCCGGATGATCGAGCACCCGCTCGAACGCGGCGTTCACGCGCTGCGCCTTGCGGATCTCCTTCACGGTGCCGCCGTAGTTCCGGGCGTACGCCGCCGCACGCTGTTGTGCGCCGAGAATGAACGCCTTCAGGGCCGCCAGGTCGGGCAAACCGTCGTAGCCCTCGGAGTGCCGGAAGATCATGTCGAACAGCGCGAGCGTCGGCCCGGACGTGAAGAAGTCCTCCATGTACGCGTCCCAGGGCCCATCGAAACTGGTGATGAACGCCAACTGCTTGTCGTCGTCGAACAGCACGAAACGCGCCTCATGGATCGTCGAGACAGCCATTCCGTAGTCGCCCGGCCGATACCCCGGAGTACGTTGGAGATCAGTCAACGCCGCACGCAGTGACTCGCTCTCTCCCGCCTTCACGCGGAAGAACAAGCTGAACTCGCTCGTCGGACCGACCGTCACACCCGGTCGAGAAGTCCCTGCCTCCGATGTCGTCATCGACGCCTCCTGGGAGATCGCGAGGATACCGACGATCCACGAACATCGTGTCAGTCCCGTCGACAGCCTGCAATCTCAACGCCGAGTCTCGGCCGAACGTCCG
This sequence comes from Promicromonospora sp. NPDC057138, assembly GCF_042670845.1. Lineage (NCBI taxonomy): Bacteria > Bacillati > Actinomycetota > Actinomycetes > Micrococcales > Promicromonosporaceae > Promicromonospora > Promicromonospora sp. NPDC057138. Next base: position 97,795 of record NZ_JBHUUX010000008.1, read on the forward strand.
TGCGGCACCGGCGTCGACCACGACGTCTGGGCCCGCCACCAGCCCGTCGACCCAGGTCCCTGCGGTCAGCCCCCGGACGCCCGCCCGACAGCGGCGACGAAGTCGCGCACCTCGTGGCGGGTGTCGTCGGGCCGCCATGCCAGGCGCAGCTCGGCGTCAGGCAGCCCGTCCACGGGCCTGCACACGACGCCGGCGCGCGGGTACAGCCCGGCGTTCCCCTCCGCCAGCAGCACCGCGCCCACCCCCGACGCGACCAGCTCCAGCGCCGTGTCGGCGTCCTCGGCGGTCGCGGCGACCTCGGCCGGCGTGGTCCGCAGGTCGTCGGCCAGCCACCACGCGCGCAGGGCGCCCGCCGACTCGGGGAGCGCGACGAGCGGAAGGCTCGCGACGTCCTCGAAGCGCAGCCTGTCCCGACCCGCGAGCGGGGAGTCGGCCGGGAGCGCGATCAGACACCGCTCGCGCGCGACCGTCACCGACGCGAAGCCCTCGTCGCTGGGCACCCACAGGAACGCGACGTCGCTGGTGCCGTCGGCCAGGCCGGCGGTGGGGTCGCGCCACGGCACCAGCCGCAGGGACAGGGTCGTGGACGGGCGGGCGCTGCGGAAGCGGTCGAGCGCCGCGCGGTGGATGCCGCGCCCGACGGCGGTCTGCATGCCCACGACGATCCGCGGCGTGCGCGCGACCTCCCGAACCCGCGCGAGCGTCACGTCCCAGCCGTCGAGCAGGTCGCGCGCGCCCGCCAGCAGCGCCTCCCCGGCCCGCGACGGCGTCATGCCCCGGGCGTCCCGGACGAAGAGCTCGGCGCCGAGCTCGCGCTCCAGCGCGCGCAGCTGCTTGGAGACCGCGGGCTGGCTCACGAACAGCCGGGCGGCGGCGCCCGTCACGGTGCCCTCCTCGGCCACGGCGACGACGTAGCGGAGCTGACGCAGATCCATTCCAGAAGGTTATGCCCACAGGTCTTGGACGAGGAGCCGCCGGCGGACCGACAGTGAAACCACCCCCACGAACCCCTCCACGAACGGAACCGCCTTGAGCAGCCAGCACCCGCAGCACCAGTCCGACCCGCTCCGGCTGCCGCCGATCGGCTTCGGCGCGATGGTCCTCTCCCCCGGCGTATACGGTCCCATCGACGACGGCGCCGCCCTGACCGCGCTCACCGCGGCCGTCGACGCCGGCGCGACCCTCGTCGACACCAGCGACGCGTACGGCGACGGCGGGCACAACGAGCTGCTCGTCGGCCGGGCGATCCGCGGCCGCCGCGACGACGTGGTCCTCGCCACCAAGTTCGGCCTCGCCGTCCCCGACGGCGCCGACCGGCGCCGCCTGCCCGTGGGGTTCAGCTTCGGCCACCTCGAGGTGAACGCCGATCCGGCCCTGGTGAGCGGCTACGCGGAACGGAGCCTGCGCAGGCTGGGCACCGACCGGATCGACCTCTACTACCCGCACTTCCCGGACCCGCAGGTGCCGATCGAGGACACCGTCGGCGCCGTCTCCGACCTCGTCCGGGAAGGGAAGGTGCGGCATCTCGGCCTCTCGAACGTCACGGCCGAGCAGGTGCGCGCCGCGCACACGGTCCACCCGGTCGCCGTCGTGCAGACCGAATGGTCCCTCTGGAAGCCGATCGACCCCGAGCTCCTCGCGGCGGCGCGCGAGCGAGACATCCGGGTCGTCGCGTGGGGGCCGCTGGGCAGCGGGTTCCTCACCGGCACAGTCGCCGGCATCGACGACGACGACTTCCGCCGGTTCGCGCCCCGCTTCTCGGCGCAGAACCTGCAGGCCAACCGCAGCCGGTTCGCGCCGGTCCTCGACATCGCGAAGGAGCTCGGCATCACGCCCGGCCAGCTCGCGCTGAGCTGGCTGATCTCGCAGACGCAGCCCGCGCTCCCGATTCCGGGCAGCCGCAACCCGGCGCACATCCGGGAGAACACTGCGGCGGCGCAGATCCGGCTGCACCCCGACACGCTCGACGAGATCGCGCGGCGCCTGAGCGGAACCGCCGTCGCGGGGCGGACGCTCCTGTAACAGCGCGACCCACCAGACATAGCAAAGGTTGCTATAATCCTTCTGTGGACCGTTCCGATGTGTTGCGCCAGGTGATGCGGGAGACCCGCACCACCCAGTCGGAGCTGTCCAGGATCAGCGGTGTCCACCAGCCGAGCATCAGCCAGTTCTTGTCGAGCCGTGTGGACATGAGCGACAGCATGCTCGACAGGCTGCTGTCGTGCATGGGGTACCGCCTGGAGGTCATCCGCAAGCCTGTGCGCCGTGAGCTGCGGCGCTCCGAGGAGCGGTCCTGGCGCTTGCACCGCGAGCTGTCGCGGCATCTCGATCTCCTGTCATTCCAGGAATGGCGGCCAGTCATGCTCCGCAATATCACTCGGCTGCGAAAGCAGGTCACCGGCCAGCCGCACGTGCGGAATCTGTTCCGGTGGGAGGAGCTTGTCGACGACGGCGACCTGTCCGGGCTGCGCCACGTGCTCACCGGGCTGGACCGCGACTCCATCGAGATGCGCGAGGTCTCGCCCATGCGCGGCCTGCTGCCGCAGGAACAGCGCCTGGACGCTCTGGGAATCGCGAGCTGATGCGGCGCGATCAGCTTGAGCACGCCATCCGCACGGCATGCCAGATCATCGGGCATCCCGAAGTCATCGTGGTCGGATCCCAATCCATCCTTGGTACCTATCGCGAAGACCAGCTTCCGCCTCAGGCGACGATGTCGATCGAGGTAGACGTCCTGCCGATCGCGGACGGAAACGAAGAGACAGCACGACTGGCCGACATCATCGAAGGCGTAGCCGGTGAGTTCTCGCCTTTCGAGGAACTGCACGGATTCAGCATTGACGGCGTCGACCTGGAGACCGCGATCCTGCCTGATGGCTGGCGAGACCGACTCGTCAAGGTGCAGAACCGCAACACTGCCGCGCTCTCAGGCGAGCCGCAGTTCACCGGGTGGTGCCTGGAGAAGGAAGACCTCTGCACCGCCAAGCTCTGCGCGCTGCGCGAGAAGGACCGGAACTTCGTGGGTGCGTTGCTCGACGCCGGATTGGTTGACCCCACCGTGATCCGGCATCGTCTGGCCGAAGTCCCGGAGCCGCACCGAGACGCGGCGGAGCGGGGCAGGTTGTGGTTGACCGCATGGCTTCCGCAGCCCTGATCGAAAGTTGTCCAACTTGCTTCAAACCCCGGTTCCTTGGGAGAAGCCCGTCTCTCCGCGGTTGTGGCTGGCCCTGGAATGAGTACTGTCAGAAGCGCGAGGGGCAATAGCCCTGAGAAGTGAGCCCGGGAGCCCACCCGTCAGGTGGGTAACCCGGGCTTCGCGCTGTCCACAACGACACCTACTCCGCGGCCGGCGTCGTGCGCTTCTTCTCGGTCTACCCGGCCGGCCCGGGCGCCCGCCTGCTGTCGATCATCAGCCTCCCGGACAGCCTGTCCGGCGCCGTGGTGGCCCGCGCCGTCGGTATCGCCCGGCGAATACAGGACAGAAATAGACCGCTTCTCGTCCTACGGTCGGAGTGCCGATGGAAGCCGCTTCGAGAGGACCCAGCGATGCCCGACCAGACAGACGCCACACCCGCCGGATACACGACCGTCGCCCCGTGGGTGGTCACCGATGACACCGGAGCGCTCCTCGACTTCGTCGCCACGGCGTTCGAGGGCGAAGAGCTGGCGCGGGTGGTGACCGAGGACGGCCTCGTCGGCCATGGCGAGATCCGCGTCGGCGACACGGTAGTGCTGGCATTCGACCGCCGCCCGGAATGGCCCGTCATGCCGAGCCTGCTGCGAGTCTTCGTGCCTGACGCCGACGCGGCATTCGCCCGGGCCATCGCGGCCGGCGCCGTCGTCGTCACCGACCTGGACGACAATGCCTTCGGCCAGCGCGGCGGCCGAATCAAGGACCCGTTCGGCAACATCTGGTGGGTCATCAGCCATGTCGAGGACGTCCCCGAGGACGTGATGTGGCAGCGCCTGCAGGAGCCCGCCTACGCCGAGGGCATGCGCGTCGCACAGGAGACGCTCGACGCCGAGCTGAGCGGGCGCCAGGAGGGACGCAGCAGCGCACCGGTCGCACCGAGTGCCACCCCTCACTAGTTCGCCCGAGCTGAACAGTTCAGGTCAGGTGAACTAGCCAGGGCCCTCGCGAACGAAATCAACCGCACCTGGCACCCACCATGCGGGGCACCTGACCCGGCGGGAGCCACTCAACTCCGGTCCCGCACCCGCGCCGTCGAGGCCCGGACCATCAGCTTCTGCTCGGCCGTCCGGCGGCGCGCCCGCGCGGCCCGCGGCAGCAGCGCGAGCTCGAGCGCCTGGCGCCCCATCTCCTTCATGGGCAGGTGCACCGTCGTGAGCGCGGGCGAGAGGTGCCCGGCCACTGTGACGTCGTCGAACCCGGTCACCGACACCTCGCCCGGCACCGCGACGCCCCGCTCCCCCAGGACCGACAGCACGCCCACCGCCATGTCGTCGTTGAGCGCGAGGATCGCCGTCACGTCCGGGTGCTCGTCGAGGATGCGCCGCGCTGCGTCCTTGCCGCCGTCGAGCGTGAACTCGGCCTCCACGACGGGCAGGTCGCCCAGCGCGAGGCCGTGCGCGTCCAGGGCCTGCGAGACGCCGGCGAGCCGGTCGGCCATGGTGGCCAGCCGCCGCGACCCGGCCGCGACGCCGATGCGCCGGTGCCCGAGCTGCAGCAGGTGCTCGGCGATCGCGCGGCCGCCCTCGATGTTGGCCGGCACCACGGCGTCGACGCCGAGCTGCGGGTGCCGGCCGATGACGGCGACCCTGCCGCCCACCGCCTCGAACGCGCTCACCTCGGCCTTCATCCGGGTCTGGACGTCCCGGTCGAGGTGCCCGGAGCCCGCCACGACGATGATCCCGACGCGGGCGTTGACCAGCGCCCGCAGCTGCGCCACCTCGGCGTGCGGGTCCCGGCCGGTGTGGCAGATCTGCACCATGCGCCCGTGCGTGCCGGCGACCTCCAGCACGCCGCTGGCGATCTCGGCGAAGTACGGGTCGCCGATCTCGTGCACCACGAGCCCGACGCCCAGGCTGGCACCGCTCGCGAGCGACCGCGCGTGCACGTTCGCCACGTAGCCCAGCTCAGCGGCGACGGCGCGCACCCGCTCGGCCAGGGCCTCGGACACACCCGGCGCGCCCGACAGCGCGCGCGAGGCGGTGGCGATCGACACGCCGGCGCGCTCGGCGACGTCGACCAGGCGCAGCCCGGCGCTGTGCTTCCGCATGAGATCTCCTCGCTGCAGGTCATGCCATAGGTAATGAATGGTGACAAAACCCTTGTCACTCAGCGTTTCAGTTCCTAGAGTGCCGTAAGCGGTTACGGAAGCGCTTGCCACAAGGGAGTGGATCATGAGAGCAACCCGACGGCTGACGGTAGCGGCAATCGCCGCGACCACGGCACTGACCCTGTCCGCCTGCCTGGCCAACCCCAACGAGGGCGGCAACCAGGGCGAGGGGACCGGCGGCCCCGACGACCCGATAGTCATCGGCGTCTCGCTCCCCCTGACCGGCGACTTCGCCGAGCCCGGCAAGGGCGTCCAGCGCGGCTACGAGGCGTGGGCGGCGTACGTTAACGAGAACGGCGGGCTCCTGGGCCGCCAGGTGGAGCTGGTCGTCGTCGACGACCAGTCCAACGCGGACCGCGTCGCGTCCGACTACGAGCGGCTGATCAACCAGGACGGCGTCGACCTCGTCTTCGGGCCGTTCTCGACCCGGCTCGTGGTCCCCGCCGCGCAGGTCGCGCAGGACTACGGGCTCCTGTTCGTCGAGCCCGCGGGCGCCGCCGCCGAGGTGTTCGAGCAGGGCTTCGACAACCTGTTCTACGCCGCGCCAGCCATCGCCGACGACCACTACAACCACCTCGCCGAGTACCTCCTCGCCCTGCCGGAGGACGAGCAGCCGAAGTCGATAGCCGTCGCCTCGATGGACGACCCGTTCGCCATGGGCACCGCCTACGGCCTGCGCGACAAGCTCGCGGACGCGGGGATCGAGGTGCTGGTCGACGAGGTCTACCCGCCGAACACCACGGACTTCAGCGGGATCGCCGCGAAGATCGCGGACTCCGAGGCCGACCTGCTCATCGTCGGGTCGCAGTACCAGGACGGCGTCAACCTCGTCGTCGCGCTGCAGCAGCAGGGCTACCAGCCCGAGATGGCCGCCATCTCCGGCGCCCCGACGAACGCCGAGTTCCCCGCCGCCATCGGCGACAAGACGGAGGGCATCCTCGCACCGACCGGGTACACGCCGTCGGCCCCGTACCCGTCCAACGAGGAGTTCGTGGACTTCTACACGGCGGAGCACGACGCCCCGCCGGCCGAGGACGAGGCCAACGCCTGGACCACGGGACAGGTCGTCGCGGCGGCAGTGGAGGCCGTGGGCTGCGCCGACCCGTCGCCGGAGTGCCAGGAGCAGCTCGTCGACTGGCTGCACGAGAACGAGGTCGAGACCGTCGTCGGCACGCTGAGCTGGGACGCCCAGGGCCGGCCGCAGAGCGCCCACCTGATCCAGCAGTACATCGACGGCGAGATCAAGATCGTGCTGCCCGACGACGTCAAGGAAGCCGACCTCGTCCACCCGAAGCCCGAGTGGTGATCGCATGACCGGTGCCCTGTTCGCGCAGAGCCTCGTGCTCGGCGTCCTCCTGGGCGGGCTGTACGCCCTCCTGGCGGCGGGCCTGACGCTGTACTTCGGCGTCATGCGGGTGGTCATGATCGCGCACTCCGCGTTCCTGATCCTCGCGGCCTACCTCGCCTGGTACTTCCACGAGACCTCGGGGCTGGACCCCCTCCTGTCGCTGGTCATCACAGTGCCGCTGTTCTTCGTGGTCGGGTACGGGATGCAGCGGTTCCTGGTGTCGCGGCTGCGGCCCATCAGCCTGACCACCATGTCGGTGCTGCTGACGTTCGCGGTCGCGCTCACCATCGAGGGCCTGCTCGGGTTCGTGTGGACCGGCACGCAGCGGCGCGTCCAGCTCGGCTACTCCGGGACCAGCATCGAGGTGGCCGGCGTCAGCATCGCCGTCGTCAAGCTCATCGCGTTCGCCCTGGCGGCGATCTCGCTCGGCGTGCTGTTCGTGGTCCTGCGCAAGACGTCGTTCGGCCGCGCTCTGCGCGCCACCACGCAGCACCCGGAGGCCGCACGCCTGGTCGGCATCGACACCGACCGCGTGGCCGGGCTCGGCTTCGGGCTGGGGCTGGCCACGGCCGCCGTCGGCGGGACGGCGCTCGCGCTCGACTACACGATCTACCCGTCGCTGCACTGGCACTGGATCGGGCCGCTGATGGCGATCATCGTCGTCGGCGGGCTGGGCAGCATCCCCGGGGCCGCCATCGCGGCCCTGCTGCTGGGCGTCGCGGCGAGCCTGCTGCAGGTGCCGCTCGGCACCACCTGGGCGCAGACCGTGTTCTACCTGGCCCTGTTCGTGACCCTCATGATCCGCCCGCAGGGATTCTTCGGAGGTCGCCTTGCCCAACGCTTCTAGCCCCGCGCGAGCGCCCGGCCCGACGACGGCCGTCGCCCCCAACCGATCCGGCGGCCCGACGGCGGCGCGCGTGGCCCGGATCGCCGCCCTGCTCGCCCTCGTGGCGGTCGTGCTCCTGTTCCCGTCGCTGGCCCCCGACCCGTTCATCCTGTCCGTCGGCGTGGTGATCCTGAGCTACGCCGTGCTCGCGACGTCATGGAACCTGGTCGGCGGGTTCACGGGGTACATCTCCCTGGGCCACGCCGCCTACTCCGGGCTCGGCGGGTACGCGACGGCGCTGCTCATCCTCCGCACCGGCATGGACCCGTGGCTCGCGCTGGTCGCGGGCGGCCTGATCGTCGCCGTCGTCGCGATCCCCGTCGGCATCGCGTCGCTGCGAGTGCGGGGCGCGTCGTTCGTGATCACCTCGATAGCGCTCGTGCTGATCCTGCAGCTCACGTTCCAGAGCTGGCACACGTTCACCGGCGGCTCGAACGGCCTGCGCGTGCCGCGGCCGTTCGGCACCGAGGTGCTGCGACCCGAGCAGCACGAACGGTTCTTCTACCTGCACGCCGTGCTCCTGGCGCTCGCGCTGCTGACCTGGTGGGCGATCGAGCGGTCCCGGCTCGGCGCCGGGCTCAAGGCGATCCGCGAGGACGAGGACAAGGCCCAGGCGCTGGGCGTGCCTACGTTCGCCTACAAGCTCACCGCGCTGGTGGTGAGCGCCTTCTTCACGGCGCTGGGCGGCGGCCTGTACGCGCTGTGGTTCGGCTACCTCGACCCGATCTTCCAGTTCTCCATCCTGGTGGGCACCTACATGGTGCTCATGTCGCTGCTCGGCGGGGTGCGGAGCCTGTTCGGGCCGCTGCTCGGCGCCGTCGTCGTGGGGTACGCGGTCGAGGTGTTCAAGTCGCAGTACGGAGACACGCAGCTCCACCTGGTCGCCACCGGCATCCTGCTCGGCCTGGTCGTCCTGTTCATGCCCGACGGCGTCATCCCGGCGCTCACGTCCTTCCTGAACCGGCGCCGTCGGGCGGCATCGATCCGCGAGGTGAGCGCCGAGGAGCTGGCGAAGCAGCGCGAGGAGGCGGCCCGATGACCGACGCGACCACCCCGGTGACAAGCCCGGCGGGCAGCGCGACGCGCTCCGTCGCGACGCAGGACCTGACCAAGTCGTTCGGCGGCGTCCGCGCGATCGACGGCGCCTCCGTGGCCTTCCGCGAGGGCGAGATCAACGCCCTGATCGGGCCGAACGGCTCCGGCAAGACGACGTTCTTCAACTGCGTCACCGGCATGATCAAGCCCGACGCCGGCACGGTGACCTACCAGGACCGGGACGTGACCGGGCTGGCGCCGCACCGGATCGCCCGGTCCGGGATCGGCCGCAGCTTCCAGCTCTGCCGCGTCTTCCCGCGGCTGACGGTGCTGGAGAACGTGCTGGTCGCGGTGCAGCCGCACGGGCTGCTGCAGCGGCTGCGGGGGTCGCGCAACCCCGCCGACGTCGCCCGCGCGCGCGATCTGCTGGCCCGCGTGGGCATCGACCACCTGGAGCACGCCGAGGCCCGCGACATCTCCTACGGCCAGCAGAAGCTGCTCGAGCTGGCCGGGGTGCTCATGGGCGACCCGCACACGATCATGCTCGACGAGCCGGCCGGCGGCGTGAACCCGGCGCTGGTGGACCGGATCGCCGACCTGGTGCGCGAGCTCAACGCGGAGGGCCGCACCTTCATCATCGTGGAGCACAACATGGAGCTGGTCATGGGCCTGAGCGACCACGTCGTCGTGTTCGACCGGGGCCGGCCGATCGCGCAGGGCACCCCCGCCGTCGTGCAGGACGATCCCCTGGTCCTGGAGGCCTACCTTGGCGTCTGAACTGGTCCCCGAGCGTGCCGCCGGACCGGCCGCCGCACCGGCGTCCGAACCCCTCCTGCGGCTCACCGACGTGCAGGCAGGCTACGGCCGCGCCGCGCTCGTGCTGCGCGGGCTGTCCGTGACCGTCGCGCCGTCCAGCGTCGTCTGCCTCGTGGGGCCCAACGGCGCCGGCAAGTCGACGGTGCTCAAGGTCGCCAGCGGCATGCTCAGGCCGCGCGCGGGGCAGGTGGTGGTCGACGGCGTCGACGTCACCGGGCGCACGCCGCAGCAGCTCCTGGCCGCCGGGCTGTCGCACGTGCCGCAGGGGCACAGCGTGTTCCCCGAGATGACCGTCGCGGAGAACGTGCTGCTCGGCGCCTACACGGTGCACGACCGGGCGCTGATCGCCGAGCGCACCGAGTTCGTGACCGGGCTGTTCCCGCTGGTCGGCGAGCGATGGTCGGCCCTGGCGGGCGCGCTGTCGGGCGGGCAGCAGAAGCAGGTCGAGTTCGCGCGCTCGCTCATGGTGCGGCCCAAGGTGGTGCTCCTGGACGAGCCGTCGATGGGGCTGGATCCCAAGGCGACGGCGGTCGTGTTCGAGCAGGTGCAGCGCATGCGCGACGCCGGCACGGCGGTGCTGCTGGTCGAGCAGAACGCGCGGCGCGCGCTGGAGGCGGCCGACGTCGGCTGCGTGCTGGACCTGGGCCGCGTCCACATCACCGGCCCGGCCCCGACCCTCCTGGCCGACCCGAGACTGGCCCAGCTCTACCTGGGCGGCCGCCCGAAGGAGGTCCCCTAACCCACCCCTGCTTCCGTTGAGTGCTGGCTATTTGTTGGATCGACGCCCGATTTCCCGCAAATAGCCAGCACTCAACGGAGAGGGGCTGACAGATGGCCGTTCAAAGGAGAACGTCATGTCGATCCGGAAGATGTTCGGGAACGTCTTTGGCGGCGCGGGGCAGGCCGTGCTCGGCCTCGCCATCCTCGCCGCACTGCTGGCCGGCCTGCACCTCGCGGCGCCGACGCCGACAGCGCTGACATCGGCGGACGGCGGCCCACCGGCGTCGTCGGACCGGGCCGCCGCATCCACCGGCGATGCCTCGCCCTACCAGGACAAGCTGGCCGACTACGGCGTCTGCCGCGGCACCGACCCGGCTTGCTACAACGACTGGGACCTGCCGCGGTCCGACGACGGCGTCGTGCGCGTGCTGGTCTTCACCGCGACGGGTGTCTCCCGGCACGCGCACCTCGGGCCGCTGCTGCCCGCCGGGATGAACCCGCCGCTCACGTCCGCGCACGTCGCGCAGAACGCCGTCGTCCGCTGGGGGCAGGAGTACGGGTTCGAGGTGGACTGGACCGAGGACGTGCGCCAGCTCGACACCCCGGCGAAGCTCGCGCCGTACGACGCCGTCGTGTTCCTCAGCAACTCGCGCACCATGCTCGACGACGCGTCCCAGACGGCTCTCCTGCAGTACGTCCGGTCGGGCGGCGGCTTCGTCGCGATCCACAACACGCTCGGCGCGATGTACCACTGGCCGTGGTTCCAGGGGCTGCTCGGCGGGGCCAACTTCTACGATCATGGGCCGCACCGCGACGCGCAGGTCATCACCGTCGACCGCCGCGACGCCTCCACCCGCGACCTGCCGCCGCGGTGGGACTTCCGCGACGAGTGGTACAACCTCGAGCCGTTCCCCACGGGCGTGCGGTTCCTCGCCGAGGTGGACACCGGCACGTTCGAGAACGGCAGCGGCGTCGGCTTCAACGGGCACCCCGGGCATGCCGGCAACCACCCGGTCTCGTGGTGCCAGTACTACGACGGCGGGCGCGCCTGGGTCACCTCGCTCGGCCACGACCCGGAGGCCTGGACCGAGGACTCGACGCTCGTGGGCGCCGAGTCGTTCAAGACGCACGTGGTGGGCGGGATCCTCAGCGCGGCCGGCGCGCGCCCGTTCTGCCGGTAGGGCCCGGGCCGGCCCGGGTCTCGACAAGCTCGACCACCGAACAGCTCGACCACCGAACAGCTCGACCACCGAACAGCTCGACCACCGAACAGCTCGACCACCGAACAGCTCGACCACCGAACAGCTCGACCAGCGACACCAACGAAGCACTCCCGCAATGACGACGACGACATTCCAGGAGGCACCATGCGCACCAGACGACGATGGCGACCCGCGGTGGCCGCGATCGCGGTCACCGCGGCCACCCTGACCGGGCTGACGACGGCGACCATGACGACGGCGTCCGCCGACCCGGGCGCGGCCACTGCCGCGGCGGCCGCCGAACCGATCACCGACCCCGCGCCGGAGGAGGTCCAGTCCACGCTGGGCCTCGTCCTCGAGGAGTACGCGCAGTTCCCCAAGACCGAGCCCACCCCGGCGCCGATCGACCGCCGGCTGATGCGGCACGCGCGCATCAACGCCCTCGGCGAGCTGCCGGACGGGTCGGGCCGCACGTACGTGCCGGACCTCAACGGCCCGCTCTACTTCGTCGAGGACGGCGAGCCGCAGGTGTACCTGGACGTGGCCGCGCGGTTCGCGCCCGAGTTCTTCTCGGGCCGCGGCATGGGCAGCGGGTTCGGGTTCGTGGCCTTCCACCCGGACTTCGAGGAGAACGGCACCTTCTACACCGTGCACAGCGAGCGCCCCGGCAATGCCGGCCCGCCGCCGGACCCGACGACCTACCCGCCCCAGACGCCGACGTTCCTGCACTCGGTGGTGACCGAGTGGGTCGCCGACGACCCGGCGGCCGACGTGTTCTCGGGGACGAGCCGCGAGGTGCTGCGCCTCGGCTTCGCGGGCCAGGTCCACGCGATCCAGCAGATCGACTTCAACCCGACGGCGCGGCCCGGCGACGAGGACTACGGCCTGCTCTACCTCGCGGTGGGCGACGGCGGGCAGGGCGTCGGGACCGGCATCCCGCAGGACATGGGGACCCCGGCGGGCAAGATCCTGCGCATCGACCCGGCGGGCACCGACGGTCCGGGCGGCGCGTACGGCATCCCGCCGTCGAACCCGTTCGTCGGGACGCCCGGCGCGCTGGGCGAGATCTACGCCGTCGGCATGCGCGACCCGCACCGCTTCAGCTGGGACCAGGACGGCCGGGGCGACACGCGCATGTTCCTCGGCCACATCGGCGAGCACGCGATCGAGGCCGTCTACGACGTGCAGGCGGGCGACAACTTCGGTTGGGGCGAACGGGAGGGAAAGTACGTCTTCGACCCGGCCGACCGCTGCAACCTCTACCCGTTGCCGGAGAACGACGCCGACTTCGGCTTCACCTATCCCGTCGTGGCGTACGACCACGACCCGCCGCCCGGCTGGCCGTGCACGTCGGACAGCGGCTACGCGATCAGCGGCGGCTTCGTCTACCGCGGAGACGACCTTCCGGCCCTGGACGGCAAGTACCTGTTCACGGACCTGGTCGAGGGGCGGGTGTTCTACTCCAAGGAGTCGCAGATGCGGCGCGGCGGGCCGGAGGCGCAGATCTACGAGCTCGCGCTCTACGACACCGACGGCACCCGCAAGCGGATGCCCGACCTCACCGGCGACGAGCGGGCCGACCTGCGGATGGGCCGCGACCGCGCGGGCGACCTCTACCTCATCGCCAAGGCGAACGGGAAGATCTGGAAGGTCGTCGACACGGTGTACGCGCCGGTGCCGCAGGAGGTCCCCCGCTCGCTGCAGGGGAACGTGGTGAGCTTCTACGACTTCGAGCACCCGTTCCAGCAGGACGGGGCCGTGGAGATCGACCGCGGTGCGTCCCGCACGCACCTCAACCTGATCAACGGTGGGGAGGACATGCGAGTAGCGGACGGCGCCTACCCGGCCAGCAACAACTCGATCCGGCTCGGGCAGGTGAACCCGCTGGCCGCGGGCAACGACGACTGGAAGGCGGGCGTGTACGACGCCGAGGGGGTCGACACCCTGTCCGCCTTCAACGGGGTGGACGGGATCACGGTGATGGGCTGGGTCAAGATGACGGGCGAGAACCCGAGCCCGAACACCACCACCCCTGATCCGGACGACCTCTACAACGCCGTCGGCCTGGCGGGCGTGCTCAGCGGCGACTCCGACGGGCACGGCGTCCGCGCGCTCCTGGAGATCATCGAGGTGGACGGTGAGCTCCGCCTCGTCGCGCTCGGCCGGCGGGTCGACGGCGGCGCGTCGCAGACCTTCGCCGCCCAGGAGGACTGGCGCACCCTGCTGCCGCAGGACGAGTGGGTGCACCTGGCCGCGACCTTCGACTACACGACCGGGAAGATGGCGCTCTACCGCAACGGCGAGCGGGTGCCGGGCTTCTACACGGTCGACGGCGACCCGTGGCAGGTGGACGGCTCGGGTTCGTCGGCGACGACGCCGCGCGGGATCAAGATCGGCGGCAGCTTCCCGCAGGACACGCAGGAGCGGAACCCCTGCAACTGCTCGATGGACACCATCGAGCTGCTGGACCGCGTGGCCACCCCGAAGGAGGTCGCGGCCCAGTACCACCTGATGACGCGCTAGCCGCCCACCCGACCCCGTTGAGTGCTGGGTATTTGTGGGATTTCCAGCCTGGAACCCGCAAATACCCAGCACTCAACTGAGGAGGGCGCCCGGGCCTGCGACGACAGAGACGTCCTCCGGCGCGAGCTCTCGGCCGTCGTCGGCCACGAAGGCGAGGCGCACCGGCGCCTCCGTTTCCCGGTCGACGTAGCCGATCGAGGGCCCGAAGCCCGAGGGACGGTGCACGTCCCCCCACGCGACGAATGCCGCCAGGACCGTCTTGAGCTCAGCCCCCGCCTCGGTGAGCACGTACTCCTCGCGCTGGCGCTGACCCTCGTCGCGGTACGGCCGGCGCTCCAGCACGCCGCCGTCGACCAGGGTCTCCAGGCGGGCCGTGAGCACGTCGGGGGCGATGCCGAGGCGCGCGCGGAAGTCGGCGAACCGCGTGACGCCGAAGAACGCTTCCCGGACGACCAGCAACGTCCACTTCTCCCCCAGCACCTCCAGGCTCCGGGCCACGGAGCATCGGGCATTGCGTTCGCGGGGCGTTGTGCTCATGTCCACACCCTATCTGAGTTGTCAATTCCAACTTAGGTGCTAGGTTGGCTTCACCTACTCAGATTGGAGTCTCATGGTTTTCACATGGGCGCAGCGCGGCAGTCGCTGGGCGGCGGCCTCCGCCGTGGCACTCGCACTCTGGGCGTCGGCGGCGCCGACGCTGATCTACCCGGCCTACGCGTCCGCGTGGCACCTGACGACGGCGGTCACCACCACCGTGTTCGCCGTCTACCCCGTCGCCCTCATCGGGACGCTGCTGCTGCTCGGCGGGTTCGCGGAGACCGTCGGCACCCGGAACGCGATCCTCGCCGGCCTCGGGTTCCTGGGGCTCGGCGCCCTCACCTTTCTCCTCGCCCCGAACCTGGCGCTCCTGCTCGTCGGCCGTGCGCTCATGGGCATCGGCGTCGGCCTGAGCCTGGGTCCCGCGACCAGTGTGATCGCGTCTGCCAGGCCCGACGGCGCTCGTGACCGCACGGGCGCGATCACCGCCGGGGCGAGCGCGGTGGGCCTCATCACCGCGCTGCTCGTCGGGGGTGCGTCCGTGCAGTTCGGCCCCAGCCCGTTGCACACGGGCTACGTCGCCCTGCTCGCCGGCGCGGTCGTCGCCCTGCTCGCCGCCTGGTACCTGCCGCGCGCCGCGCGGTCGGACGCCGCGCGGTCGGACGCCGCGCGGTGGCGCCCGAGGCGGCCGTCCGTACCCCAGGACCGGCGCCCGTTCCTCGCGGGAGCGCTCGGCATCTCCGCCGCCTACGCGCTCGGCGCGATCTTCCTCGGCGTGGGCGCCCAGTTCGCGCGGGACACCGTGCGGTCCGACGACGCCTTCGTCAACGGCCTCGTCCTCGCGATCTCCGCAGCCGCGATCGGTGCCGTCGCCCTCCTCGCGGGGCGGCTCGGTGCCTCGTCGGGGCTGCGCCTCGGCGCGTTGGCCGCCGTGAGCGCGCGGGCGCTGATGATCACCGCCGGCGCCGCTCACTCGATGCCCCTCCTTGTCCTGTACTCGCTCGTCGGCGGCGCCGGCTACAGCCTCCTGTTCTCCGCCGGGGTCACGCTCGTCACCCGCAGCGCTCCCGCCGAGCATCGCGCCGCGACGACGTCGGCGGCCTACCTGATCGCGTACCTCGTCCAGGCCGCGGTCGCGCTCGGCGTCGGCGCGCTGGGCACCGCCCAGGGACTGCAGACCGCGCTGATCGCGGGCAGCGCGACCGTCGTCGCGCTCGCTCTTGCCGCCCTGCTCACCCTCCGCGCCCGGGCAACCTCGCGGGACGCGCTCCCCACCCCCACCCCGCACGACAACCTCATGAAAGCGAGCTCGTCACGATGACTACTCTCAAGAACGCCGTGGTCCTGGTCACCGGCGCGAACGGCGGCCTCGGCCGCGCGTTCGTCGCCGAGGCCCTCCAGCGCGGCGCCACCAAGGTCTACGCCACCGCCCGCACGCCCCGGGAGTGGTCCGACGCGCGCGTCGTGCCGCTGGCCCTGGACATCAACTCCCCCGAGTCGGTCGCCGCCGCGGCCGAGCAGGCCTCCGACACGACGGTCCTGATCAACAACGCAGGGATCTCCGACGCCGGGCTGCCGGTCCTGAGCACGCCGCTGGACGCCGTCCGCTCGGTCTTCGAGACCAACGTGTTCGCGCAGCTCGCGGTCACCCAGGCGTTCGCGCCGGTCCTGGCCCGGAACGACGGCGGAGGCGTCATCAACGTGCACTCCGCGCTGAGCTGGCTCGGCGTCGGAACCTACTCGGCGACCAAGGCCGCCTTCTGGTCGTTCAGCAACGCACTGCGCGTGGAGCTCCTGGGCCAGAAGACGCACCTGCTCGGCGCGCACCTCGGCTACACGGACACGCCCATGACGGCCCGCCTCGACGTGCCGAAGGAGGACCCGCGCGACATCGTGGCGGCGATCTACGACGGGCTGGAGGCCGGCGAGCCCGAGGTGCTCGCCGACGAGACGAGCCGCCAGGTCAAGCAGGCCCTGTCGGGACCGCTGCCCGCGCTGTACCCGCAGTTGCAGACGGCGAGCTGAGGCTGGCCGGTCCTGCTCCGCCTGGTCGGCGCTGCAATGGACCGAAGTCAGCGAGATCGGTCGGTTGCTCTGAGATCGGTCGGTTGATTGACCGATCTCAGAGCAAGGGACCGAAGTCGGCGAGGCGCGAGGACGGCTCGGCGGGTTGACCCCGCCGTCGCCGGCCCTGGCTAGCCCGGGTCGACCCCCGCCACGGCCTTGGTCCGGGAGCGGCCCGAGGCGTCCTTGAGGACCACGTACTTCATGTCGACGTGGGGCTCCAGCGCGCTGTACTTGTCGTTCGGCGCGCCGATGATGAGCTGGAAGCCGAGCCCGCGCCAGGCGCCGACGGCGCGGCCCGTGAACCGCGCGTCGGCCTTGATCAGGGCCTCGTCCAGGAACACCGGCGCGTACCGCGGCCGCTGCGCCCCGGCGTCGCCGAGCTGGTACCGCAGCGCCGCGCCGACGATGAACGCGACCAGCTCCTGGGACTCGCCGCCGGACTTCTCCCCGATGCCGTCGTAGTGCGCCACGTGGTTGCCGTCGAGGTCCACCTTCTCGGCGCTGAGCCGCACGTGCCGCCGCACGTCCACGAGTTCGGCGAAGTCCGGCGCGGTCCGGCGGATGCGGTCGATCACCTTGGCCATCCGCAGGTAGCGCCGCTCCCGCTCGGCGTCGGTCGCCTCCCGGGACGGCGCCTCGCGCAGGCCGCGCAGCTCCTTGCGGAACGCGCCCACGACGGCGGACTGGTTGTCGCGCGCGTCGATCCGGAGCCGGTGCTCGTCGTCGGCGAACGGCAGGTCCGCGAGGATGTCGTTGACCGGGCCGATCCGTTCCTTGATCTCGCGGACCGCGCCGGCCAGCGCGCTGTGCAGGTCGGTGAGGTCGTTCCCGGACAGGCGAAGGAGGCTGTTGCGCCACTGCGCCTCGAGCTCGTGGATGCCGTTGTTCTCCAGGTCCGTCAGGATCCGCTCGTAGTCGGCGAAGGACGCCTCCGGGTCGGCGCCCAGGTTGGGGTCCTGCCAGCGCTCCTTGAAGTTCTCGAACGTCCTGCGCAGCGCCTCGCGCGCGGTGCCGAGCGCGGTCTGGGCCGCCTCCCGGTCCGCCCTGAGCCGCTCCGTGGCCTGCCGCAGCGCGCCGTCGAAGGCCGCGAGCGCCGCGGCCGCAGCGTCGCCGCCGGTAGCGCCGTCGAGCTCGGCGGCCTGGAACAGTGCGTCGAGGTACTCGCGCTGGTCCGGCCCGACGGCGATCCCGGAGGCGTCGGCATCGTCGAGGGCCTGCTGGGCGGCGTCGACCTCGTCGGTGATCGCGGTCCAGCGCTGGTCGAGCGTCTCGGCGTGGGCCTTGGTCTTGCCAAGGTCCTGGTTGAGGTCGTCGATCGACTTTCCGAGCGTGTCGGACTGCTCACGCAGGCGGTTGATCTCGGGGTTGCCCGCGGTGACCTCCTCGATGACCTTCGCCCACCGGCCCTGCTCGGCCTCGATGGCGACGACGTCGACCTGGTCCCAGGTCAGGGCGCTGACGGTGCGGTAGGCGTCGAGCTCGTCGTCGTGCCGGTTCAGCAGGGTGTCGGCGTCGTCGACGCGTCGTTCCAGGTCGGCGAGCCGGCGTCGGGCGCGGTCGATGCGTTCGTCGAGGTCGGCCAGGGCGCGGCCGTTGGTGAAGCCGAGCACGTTGGAACGCAGGTTGCCGCCGTGAGCGCCCCGGTGGCCCTCGGACTGCTGACCCGACCGGGTGAGCGCCATCTTGTGCTGCCCGAGCTGCCCGGGGGTGTCGACGCAGACGTACGCGAAGCGCTGCGCGAGCTCGTGCTTGAGCCAGCCGGCGAACGGTCCGCTGCGCACGTCGAGCCGGCCGGGCAGGGTGCGGGAGTCGAGCCCGATGTTGTCGCGCATCCCGGTGGGCACGCCCTCGAACCGGACGCGGGTGGACGTCGGGACGCTGTCGATCGCCTTGCGGAACGCCTGGATGCGGGCGGTGTCGATCAGCATCTTGGTCGCGAAGCCGCCCAGTGCCAGGTTGAACGCGCCGCGCCAGGGCTCGAACTCGGTGCGGACCTCCAGGAGCTCGCCGACGAACGGCAGGTCCTCCGGGGTCAGCCCGGCGGCCTCGGCGAGCGCGGCCCGGGCCCGGTGCAGGTAGTCGGGGATGTTGCCGCGCCGGTCGGCGGCCGCGGACCGTTCCGCCTCCAGCTCCGCGAGCTCGGCGCGCGCGGCGTTCCGCGCGGACATCGCCTCGCCGAACGCGTCGCGCGCGGCCTTCTTGGCGCCGACGTCGTCCAGCGCGGCCCTCGCGCGGGCGGCGACCGCGGAGAACTCGGCCTCCGTGGCGGCCGAGGCGTCGAGCACGCCGAGGGCGGCGTCCAGGCGCCCACGCGCTAGTCCCACGTCGGCCAGCCGGGCGTCGACACCCTTCAGCTCGCGCTGCGCGGTGGCCAGCCGGTCGCCGCCGGACGCGCGCAGGGTCTCCTGCACGCCGTCCAGCTGGGACTTCGACGCGGCGATGCGGGCCGTGGTCTCCGCGGCGAGCGCCAACGCGTCGCGGTGGTCGGTCTGCAGGTCGTGCTCGACAGCGCGCAGCAGGTCGAGCCGCCGCTCGTGCCGCCACAGCGCCGCGGGCGACGCGGCGTCGGCGAAGGAACCGATCTCGTCGATGACGCGCAGCCGCTCGCCCGCGGCGCCGATGCCCGTGTGGTGCTCGCGGATGGACGAGAGCGCGTTGACCTGCTGGCGGGCGGTGATCATCTGCTCGCGCGTGCCGGCGAGCTCGTCGAAGTGCTCGACCACCTCGTCGGCCTTGGCCAGAGTCTCCGGCTCCTCGAGGACCATCGCCTTGTACAGGGCGTCCACGGTGGTGATCTGCTGGCCGGCCTGGATGCGGCCGAGCAGCGCCACCGCCTTGTTGCCGTCGCCGGAGGCGCCGATGCCGAGCGTCGAGTGCAACCGGGCCGTGAACTCGCGGTCGGTGTCGAAGGACGCCAGCCCCGCGTCGGTGACCGCGGGCCGTGCGAACCGCTGGGCCGCGGCCCGTTCCAGGTCGTGCAGGTCGAAGGGCCCGTCGCAGGTGGCACGCAGGGCGACGACCTCCTCCAACGTGCGGGCCGCGGCGGGGACGTACCAGGCGCGGACGGCGGTGAAGTGCGTGCCCGACTGGTCCGCCCAGGTCATCGCGATCGCCGACCAGGTGTCGCGCCCGTCGCCGCGCAGCACGCGCTGGCGGGTGCCGTCGTCGGTCCGGGACTCGTCGATCTTGCCGCGTGCGTACGAGAGGATGTTGCGCTGGTCCTTGCCGCGCGGCCGCCCGACGACGCTGCCGTTCGACGCGCCGTTGAACGGCGTGGTGTGCGGCATGAGCAGCGCGATGTAGGCGTCCATCAGTGTCGACTTGCCCGACCCCGAGCCGCCCGAGAGCAGGGTCGCGGTCGACGCCAGGCGGACCCGGTGGTGGCCGTCGTACCCGCCCCAGTTGACGAGCTGCAGGTCGCGGGCGACCCACTGCTGCCCCGTGGACGCCGCGGGGATCATCCCGAACAGGGTGTCGATCATCGTCATCGCTCGTTCTCCTGGTTCTGCTCGCGCAGCCACGCCCGCAGCTCGACGAGGCGCTCGTTGCTGAGCACGATCTCGACCAGGGGCGTGACCCGGAATCGGCCCTCGGACTCCTCCTCGATGAGCCCCTCCTTCTCCAGCCGCCGGACGGCGTTGCGGATCTCCGTCTGCCGGGCCGCGAGGTTCTTGTCGTCGGGGTCGAAGAAGGTCAGCACGGTCTGCTCGACCTCCTCGACGTCGACCCGCGCCGAGGACTCCCCCGCGCCCTGCTCCCGCTGGAAGACGGTGCGCAGGTGCACCAGGACCAGCGTCTCCGCCCGGCTGTACGGGTCGTCCTTCAGCATGATCGGGACGTCGAGCTCGGCCGAGCGCACCTGCCTCTTGTACGCGATCCCCCGGTCGTGGTCGACGACCAGGTGGATGAACAGGTCGTGCAGCCGCGACTCGATCACCTGCTGGTTCTCCAGGAGCGTGCGCCACTGCGCCCGGTTCCGCTCGGCCACCAGGAACCGGCGCTGCAGCAGCCGCACCAGCACCCGGCGCACGGCGGCGTCGAGCGTGCCCGAGTCGCCGGCGAACAGCTGGGCCGGGTCCTCCTCCATGGGGACCGGGTCGATGAACCCGTCGGCCGGTACCTGCTCCTCGACGGCGGTCTCACTCATCTGTTGTCACTTCCTTGATCTGTACCGTGACGCCGCCGAACGCGAACCGCCGGCGGGACCCGTCGGGGCGAACCGCCTCGACGAGCGCTACCTGATCGGTCTCGGTCATGCCGTCGTCGTGCGCGATCTCCAGCAGCCCGAGCAGGTCGACGGGCCGGCGGATCCGCTCGGGCGCGGCGCTGAACGCCGCGGCGAGGTCAGCGCCGCCGTCGGGCGCCCCGCCGTCGGCCCCGCCCTCGGCCGCGAACGACGCGAGGTGCTCCCGCAGCTCGGCGTAGTGCGGGCCACCCCACTCGCGGGCTCCGTCCTCCAGGTCGGTGTCCGCGCCGTCGTCCCACGCCGACAGCGGCACGGGCGGCTGCGGCGGGCTGAGGTCGCTCGTCGACTGGCGCAGGTGCGCGACGTCGGCGACGGGCAGCCGCCGCAGCGGATCGACGTCCTGGCTGCGCCGCGTGGTCGGCATCCACGTCTGGAACCCGATCATGACCTCGCGCAGCAGCTCGTCGACCTGCCGGTCGCGCAGCGGGTCGTGGTTGCGGACCTGGGTGGTGATGACGTGGGAGGCCTGCCGCTGGGCCTTGATGACCTCGGCGACGCCCTGCTCGATCCGCCGCCCGACGTCGCGCAGCTCGGCGCGCTGCTGCCCCGGCAGCCGCCCCGTGAAGCGGTGCCGCAGCACCGTGTCGAGCTGGAGCGACAGCTCGTCGATCCGCTCGGGGTCGCCGATCAGCCGCAGCGCGCCGGCGAAGGCGCGCCCCTCGGGCGTCGCGGTCATCACCTGCTCGCCGCGCTCCAGGTACTCGCGCAGCACGTCGCCCGATGGGCGCTCGTCCTGGCGCAGCGCGGTCACCACGTCCCGTTGCATCGCCCGGAGCGACTCCGCGACGCGCGCGAAGTCGGCGGGCAGCTCGCGCACCAGGTGCAGGACGTTCTCGGCCTCCTCCAGCAGCTCCTCCTCGTCCACCTCGTCGACCTCGCCCGTCCGCTGGATCCGCGTCAGCTCGGCCTGCAGCCGCTTGATCTGGCCGTCCAGCCGCGCCATCCGGACCAGCACGTCGGGGTCGGCGTCCTGGGCCAGCCGCTCCACGGCTTCCAGCAGCGTGCGGACCCGCGACTCGGAGACCCGGGCTCGCCCACCCCCGGCCCGCCCCGCGACCTCCAGCGCCCCGACGGCGTGCGCCGAGAGCTGGTACACCTCGACGTCGCCGTCGACGATCTGCCGCTTGAGCCAGCCGACGTCGGCCCACTGCCTGCACAGCTCCCGGGCGCTGCCGAGGGGGATCGCCCGGGTCCCGTCCGCGTTCAGCTCGTAGCCCTGCGCCCGCAGCTGGTCGAGCGCGTCACCGATCTCGGTGTGCGCCTCCGCCACGGGGACCGTCGGGCGCTCCGGCGTGAACACGAGCGACAGCAGCGACACCACGAGAGGTGCATACCTCCGGTGGAGCAGGTCCAGCATCGGCTCCTGGAAGGCCCGGAGCGCGCCCAGGTACGCACCCTCTGCACGAGTAATCATCGCCGGTCAGAGTACGTCGGACCGCCGACATTCACCGCGCCGTCATCCACAGGCCCGGCCGTGCGGTTCAGCCCGCCGGGCTGTCGGCGGTGGCAGGCAGGAGCTGGGCCGCGAGCGAACGGGCCGTCGCCGCCAGCGTCTCGACGTCCATCCCGCTGCGCCCCATGAAGGTCAGGCCCTGCTGCGCGGCGAGCAGCCCCCGTGCGATATCGACCGGGTCGGCGGAGCCCGGCAGGTCGCCCTCGGCCTGCGCCCGCGCCACGCACGCGGCCACGATCGCCGTCGTCCCCTCGTACGCCTGCCGCGCCTCCGCAGCGACGACGGGATCGGCGGACGCCAGCTCGGTGGTGCTGTTGGCGAGCAGGCAGCCGCGCCGGGCGGACACGCCGTCGGGGTCGCCCACCGGCGACATCAGGAAGGACCGCAGCGCGTCGACGGCGCGCGGCGCGGAGTCGACCGACCGGCGCAGCCCGCGGTCGAGCGACGCCACGTACCGGCGCAGCACCCGGAGGAAGAGCTCGTGCTTGTCCCCGAAGGCGGCGTAGAGGCTGCCCTTGCCCAGGCCGCTCACGCGCATGAGGTCCTGCAGCGAGGTGGCCGCGTAGCCCGCGTTCCAGAACTGGTCGCAGACCGCCCGCAGCACCGTGTCCTCGTCGAACTGTCTCGGCCTCGCCATGCCCCCAGGATAGTGATTCTTGACCGGTCGGTCCACCATGTAGCTGGGTCCACCATGTAGCGGACGGCGGCGAGGTCCAGGTCTACCCCTGACCCTGGCCGTCCCGGCCCGACTGCCCGACGAGGACCTGCGTCAGCCGGCCGCGCAGGTCCTTGTCGGTGAGGGTGCCGACGTCGTCCACCCACTGCTCGACGCCGCCGCGGTGCGACAGCACGCGCACCGCCGGGTCGGTGACCGCGGCGCGCAGCGTCCCCGCCACCCCGGTGCGCAGCCCCGTGAACGGACGGTCGTAGAAGGGCTCGCACGCCGGCCCGTCCAGCGCGGGCAGCCCGACGGCGCGCTGCCGCTCGTGCAGCGCCTCGCAGGCCGCCCGCAGGGCCGCGTCCCGCTCCTGCCACGTAGGGGCCGCGAGCACAGTGCCCAGGTGCCCGCCGGCCGACGGCGCCACGGGCAGCCCCGCGAACATCGTCCCCGCCCACTTGGAGTACGGCGGCCAGCGCCGCTCCAGCAGGAAGCCGAGCCGGATCAGCGCCGTCACCAGGCGCGCGGCGATCAGCCGCGAGCCGAGGTCGTCGCCGCGCTGCCCGGTACGGCCCACGAACGGCAGCTCCTGCTCGACCCGCGTCCAGTCCGCCGCCAGGACGTGCAGCCACACGTCGTGCGGGTACCAGGCCAGGAGCTCGCGCAGCGCGGTGATCTCGCCGGACGTGTCCTCGAAGACCGGCCCTGCGGTGACCTCGAGCACCGCCTGCCCGGTCAGGGAGAGCCAGTCGGTGACCTTCAGGCCGCCACTGGTCTTCAGGCCGTCACCGACGTCGAGCCCCGTGCGCGAGCGCACGAGGTCCGCCGGCGCCGCCACCTCGACCCGGTGCCGGACGGCCGGGTCCCAGGTGAGCGCGAACGCCGTCGGCCACCCCCGGTACGACGCCGGGAGGGACCCGGCGAGGACCTGGTCGACGTCGTCGACGTGCTCGGCGGGGACGAGCAGGGTCAGCCGCAGCCCCCAGTCGTGGTCGCGGGAGGTGTCGTCGTCGAGCCCCAGCACGTCCGACCCGGTGCCGAGCCGCCCAGCCGCGCGCGGTACGCCGGGCGCCTCGCGGTCCAGGATCGGGCGGACGACGTCGGCCCAGTACGCACGGGCGAGCTCGATACCGGACATGGCGCCAACCTAAGATCTGGCCCGGGGTCGGTCCAGCCGATTCGGGCGGGTTCAGTGCACGTTCGCGGTGACCGCGCGCGTCGTCAGGCAGGTCCAACCGCCGACGTAGATGCGGTCGCCGTCGGACAGCCAGCGGCGCTCCCCGTGCCGCAGGGGCTCCATGGGCAGCGCGTCGCCGCGCGCGGCGACGAACGTGCCGTTGGCCGACCCGAGGTCGATGACGCTCCAGCCGCCCTCCACCCACGCGATCTCGCAGTGCCGGCGCGAGACGCCGGTGTCCTCGCACACGATGTCGGGCACGACGCCGCGGCTGCGCGAGGCGCGACCGACCAGAAGGCGCTCGCCGGTCAGCGGCACGACGGAGTCGGCCGACTGGGACGAGGCCAGGCCGTCCTCCGGGAGCTCGTCGGCGGACCACTCGTAGTCCGACCGGATCTCGACCGCCCACGCCGTGGGCGTCTCGTCCCGCGCCGGCAAGGGCCGGACGACCGGGAGCACCACCCTCGGCAGGGTGACCGAGTCGTCCGGGCGCGGCGCCATGCCGATCCGGACCGCCAGCAGCGGGACGTGCTCCCGGGCGACGTCCGGGTACGCGGCCACCATCCTCGCCAGGACCAGCGCGCCGTCGAGCGGCAGCCCGGCGCTGGGCTGCACGCGGACGTCGTCCCGCTTCTCCAGGAGGTGCTGGAGCACCATCGACCGGAACATCGGCGCGTGCATCATGAGCTTTCCCGTGGTGACCGCCACCGGCGCGACGCCGGGGTGGCTCAGCACGGCGCAGAGCCCGTCCGCCAGGGACCGGGCGGCCTCGTCGAGGATCTCGCGGCACGCCTGGTCGCCGGCGACGGCCGCCGCGATGACCTGCGGCGCGAAGTCGGCGAACCACGAGACGTCGTTGACGGTTGTCCATCGCTCGCGCCGTCCGAAGTGCGCCTCGGCGGCGCGGACCAGGCCCGGCGACGCGCCGACCCGCCGGCCGTCCATCGACCGCGCCGCGGCGTCCAGACCACGCCGCCCGATCCAGGCGCCGCCGCCGTTGTCGCCGACGTGCGGCCCCATCCCGTCGGCGAGGTGCCACCTGCCGACGTCGTCGCACGCGACGGCCACCGCGCCGGTCCCCACGGCGAGCGTGGCACCCGGGCCCGAGCCGAGCGCGCCCAGGTGGGCGGTGACGGCGTCGCTCGCCACGGCGGTCGAGCTGGTGCGCAGCTCTTCCGCGAGGATGTCGTGCACGTGGTTCGCGTCGAGCGTTCCCGCGTTCGTCAGGGACCGGAACCCGCGCATGCCGACCGCGGCGGCCGCCACACGGGGACGCCCGCCGAACTCGGACGCGAAGCCGCGGCACAGGTTCCGCACCACGTCCGGCACGGTCGACCGCCCGGCGACGACGGCGGCCGGCGGCCCGGTGACCTCGTAGGACTTGCCTCCCGGCCCGGTACTGACCCGCAGGCGCGACCCCATGCCACCGATGTCCACGCCCGCCACCCGAGTGTCCGTCTCGGGGCCAATTGCCCCGCCCTGCTGACCCGTCGCTATCGGCACCGGGACATACTCCCCCGGGTTGTCCCGGCCCGCGATGCGACGGGTGATATTTCGCATCCGGCCGCCCGCGGGACGCGCGGCGAGGCCGGCGATCCGGACGCCGAGCGCGGCGAGCCCGCGCGACGGCAGAGGTGATTCCGTATGGAGAAATCTACTCCCGTTCCGGATGAGCATTTTTCGCCCGCTGTCTAGTGTCGAGCGCGCACCGATGCACGTCCTGAACAAAATTCAATCGCTCGTGAACGGGCAATCATCTTGCGCTCGATGTTGCGCGAGGCAGCTTTTCGATGGAGAGGGCAGCCATTCGATGATGACCACCTTGACCGCCTGGAAGTTTCAGTACGCGGACACGGCGGAGGTCGCGGCGCGGACGCTCCGGGAGCTCGCCCGCGAGAACCTCCTGGTCGTCTACGATGCCGCGACCGTGGAGTGGCAGACCGGCGCCGCGAGGCCTATGGCATCCCAGCTCTACCCGATCACCGACGTGGGCGCTCTCGGGACGATCTTCTGGGGACGGCTCTTCGGCCTCCTCTTCTGCAGCCCGCAGCGGGACGACGTCGACGGCGAGCTGAGCCACGCCCTCACGGATCAGGGGATCGACGACCGCTTCATCACACGGGTCCGGGACGGGATCATGCCGGGGACGTCGGCGCTCTTCGTCATGTCGCCGGACGCTGTCGTCGACAGGATCCGAGAGGCCTTCGCCGGCGACGACGCACCCGAGCTCACATTCACCAATCTTCAGGACGGGACGGCGTGCGGTCGAATTACTTTCTCATGAATGGTAATTGAAATATCTCCTCGGAGTGCCTGATCACATCTTCCCGGCCGACGGGTCGATCATCGCGACGCGGCTTCACCCGAAGCCGGCCTCACAGCACGGACACGCCATCGCCGAGCATCTTCGCGCCGAGGACCAGCAGCAGCACCGCCATGATCGCCGCGTTGTGGCGGATCATCCACGACTTCAGCTCGTCGAGGATCGCCGCGGCCCGCGCACCCATCGAGAAGTAGATGACGACGGGTGCGACGACGCCCGCGCTGGCCACGACGGCGAACACGAGCGCCGCGACCGCCGTCGTCCCGGAGTCTCCGGGTGCCGCCGCGGCGATGGCCGCACCCCCGGACACGACGAGGAGCAGGTTCTTCGGGTTGACCGCACCGAGCAGGACGGCGAGCCCCGCGGACCGCACAGGCGTGAACTGTGCGATCGCCGCCATCCATTTCGGCGCCGGCGGCTCGGCGGCGCCCCGCGGCCGGCCTCGCCACTGGCGGACGCTGAGGAGCAGCAGCAGGACGCCGAGGACGATCTTGAGCCAGCCCGTCCACGCGGCCGGCCCGTCGTCGTCCGGCGCGCCGGAGCCGGCGAGCAGCGCGACGACGAGCACCACGGCGAAGACCGCCAGGAACCAGCCGACGACGAACGCCAGTGCGTTGGAGCGCGCCCGTTCGCTGACGAGCATCAGCACCACCGCCACGATCGGCAGGGGGCTGACCAGCACGCCCACGGCCATGGGCAGGGACTGACCGATCGCGGCACCCACGCCGACCACCTCCGTCCGGGACAAGTCCGACCAGCCGTGCGCCCGACGCTAGGCACCGACGAAAGGACCGGCGTCACCCGAACAGGGTGACCCGCCAGGCCGGGCGTCCGCCGACGATGAGCCGTGAGCGAGGTCACCACGCCGGCCGGCCCTCAGCCCGTGACCGTGCGTCCCCGACCGAGCATCCGTCACCCCGAGCATCCGTCACCGAGCAGATGAGGTGGAGAACATGGCAGAGCAGTTCAACGGCCGTATCGCGCTGGACGTGCGGGACTCCGTCCCCGACTGGGCACCGTACAGGCTGAAGCAGGCGCCGGACGGGTCGCCGAACATCCTGGTGATCCTCTACGACGACACAGGTCTGGCCGCCTGGTCCGCGTACGGCGGGCGCATCTCGATGCCCACCCTCGACCGGCTGGCGGCGGGCGGGCTGACCTACACCCAGTGGCATACGACGGCCCTGTGCTCCCCGTCGCGTTCGGTCTTCCTCACCGGGCGCAACCACCACGTCAACCGGTGCGCCGCGATCATGGAGGGCACCAACGGTTTCCCGGGCGCCGCCGGCCGGCTGCCCGCCGAGTGCGCCACCGTGGGCCAGGTCCTCCAGGACAACGGCTGGTCGACGTTCTGGCTGGGGAAGGACCACAACGTCCCCGAGGAGGACATCGCGGGTGGCGGCAGCCGGTCCGAGTGGCCGCTGCAGAAGGGCTTCGACCGCTTCTACGGGTACCTCGGCGGCGAGACGAACCAGTGGTATCCCGACCTGGTCGAGGACAACCGGTTCATCGAACCGCCCTACACCCCGGAGGAGGGCTATCACCTCTCCCGCGACCTAGCCGACCAGGCGATCCGGATGCTCCGGGACCAGAACTCGTCCAACCCGTCCAAGCCCTGGTTCATGTGGTACTGCCCCGGCGCGAACCACGCGCCGCACCACGCGCCGCGGGAGTACATCGACAGGTACCTCGGCATGTTCGACGACGGCTACGAGGCGTACCGCGAGTGGGTGCTCGCGCGGATGATCGAGCGGGGCATAGTCCCCGAGGGCACCGAGCTCACCCCGCTCAACCCCCTGCCTGACGACGCCGCCAACCCCGCCGACCGTGTGCGGCCCTGGGCCGAGCTGAACGACGACGAGAAGCGCCTGTTCAGCAGGATGGCGGAGGTCTTCGCCGGCTTCTCCGAGTACACGGACGCGCAGATCGGCCGCGTCGTCGACTACCTCGAGCAGACCGGACAGCTCGACAACACGCTGATCTTCTACTGCGCCGACAACGGGGCGTCCGGCGAAGGCACGCCCGACGGGTCGGTCAACGAGAACAAGTTCTTCAACGGCTACCCGGACGACCTCCAGGAGAACCTGAGCTACCTCGACGTCCTGGGCGGCCCGGAGACCTACAACCACCACCCCACGGGGTGGGCGGCGGCGTTCTCCACCCCGTTCCAGATGTTCAAGCGCTACGCCCAGTACTCCGGCGGGACGTGCGACCCGATGGTCGTCCACTGGCCGGCCGGGATCCAGGCACGAGGCGCCATCCGGAACCAGTACCACCACGTGACCGACGTCGTCGCGACGATCCTGGACGTGGCGGGCGTCGAGATGCCGGAGACCTACCGCGGCGTGGAGCAGCACCCCCTGAACGGCGTCTCGATGCGGTACAGCTTCGACGACGGCGACGCGCCGACGACGAAGGAGCGCCAGTACTACGCGATGCTCGGCACCCGCGCCGTCTGGCAGGACGGCTGGAAGGCCGCGGCGGTCCACGCCCCGATCAGCGGGCACGGGCGGTTCGACGAGGACGCCTGGGAGCTTTACCACGTCGACGAGGACCGCGCGGAGGCGCGGGACGTCGCCGCAGAGCACCCGGAAAAGCTGCAGGAGCTGGTCGCCGCGTGGTTCGAGGAGGCCGAGCGCAACGACGTCCTCCCGCTGGACGACCGGAGCGCCGTCGAGCAGCTCACTCTCGACCGGCCGCAGGCCGAGCCGCCCCGCAACCGGTACGTCTACTACCCCGGCGCGGCGCCGGTCCCCGAGAGCGTGGCGGTCAACGTGCGCGGGCGTTCGTACAAGATCGTGGCCGACGTCGAGCTCACGCCGAGCTCCGAGGGCGTCCTCTTCGCGCACGGGTCACGCTTCGGCGGGCACAGCCTGTTCGTCAAGGACCACAAGCTGTACTACGTGTACAACTTCCTCGGCATCCAGCCGGAGCAGGTCTTCACCTCGGACGTGCTGGAGCCCGGGAAGCTCACGCTCGGCGCGGAGTTCGTCCGCCAGGAGGCGGGCACGCACGGGGAGTCGCTCGGCACGGCGCGGCTCTATGTCGGGGAGGAAGTGGTCGCCGAGGGGCCGATGCGCGCGCAGGTGGGCAAGTTCACGCTCTGCGGCGACGGCCTGTGCGTCGGTTACGACAGCGCGGACCCGGTCAGCCGCCTCTACCGCGCCCCGTTCCGGTTCACCGGGGGCCGGATCCTCGGCATCGGAGTCGACGTGAGCGCCGAGCAGTACATCGACCTGGAACGGGAGGCCGCCGCCGCGCTCGCCCGCGAATAGGACCTCACCTCTCTCGTGTGAAGGAGGTTCACCGGGAACGGGTGAGGCCTCCGAGCCGCCCGGGCGCTGGAGTAGCAGGGTCAGGCCACTCCACTCGATCCCGAAGGAGCCTCTCATGGCCCAGGCAACGCTGACCGTCTGGAGATTCAGGAGCGCGGACGGCGCGGAGACCGCGTCGCAGACGATCCAACAGCTCGCGAAGGAAAACCTCGTCACGATCCACGACGCGGCGATCGTGCGGTGGGAGGAAGGCGCGAAGAAGCCCAAGACCCGCCAGCTCACCCCGACCACCGGCGCCGGGGCCCTCGGGGGCGCCTTCTGGGGGATGCTCTTCGGGCTCCTGTTCTTCGTCCCGCTGCTCGGCGCGGCCATCGGCGCCGCCACCGGCGCGCTGAGCGGCTCCCTCACGGACGTGGGGATCGACGACGGCTTCATCAACCGGGTCCGGGACGAGATCACGCCCGGGACCTCCGCGCTGTTCATCATGTCGTCGGACGCGGTGGTGGACAGGATCCACGACGCCTTCGCCGGCCAGGCGCCGCCCGAGCTCATCTTCACCAACCTCAACACCGAGCAGGAGGCCGCGCTCCGCGAGGTCTTCGGCGAGGACTGACCCACCTCTCAAGGAGCGATCATGACTGGCGCACACTCATCCGGATCCGATCCCTACCCGGGCATGGCCCCGGTCGCCGCTTACGGCCCTCCCTCGGACATGGCTCTCACCACCTCGGGGTTCGCGGGGACCATGCTCATCATGGTGGCGCTCTTCCAGATCCTCCAGGGGATCGCCGCCGTCGCGAAGGACACCGTCTACCTGGAGGGCGTCGAGTACACCTACCAGCTCGACGTGACGAGCTGGGGATGGATCCACATCGGCATTGGCGCGTTAGCGCTCGCCACGGGAATCGGCATCCTGGCCGCCCAGACCTGGGCCTATATTGTCGGAATTGCCCTGGCTGCCATCGCGAGCATCGCGAACTTTGCATTTATTCCCTATTACCCCATATGGAGCATCATAGTTCTCGCCTTCAATGTCGCGGTGATCTGGTCGCTGTGCCTCCTTCTCGCACAGGGCAATCCGCGCTCAACGTGAGGTGGTGAGGTGAAAACAGGCGGGGTGCCCAGGCGACGGACGCCATGTGCGTGCATCATGGTTTGTAGGCGCATTGCTGGGCCATTGATTATCGAGTCCGGAATGACGCGTTATCAGGTTCGCGACGTTCTTTCGTCGCCTGCTGGCGGTTGGGGGCGGTCGCCACTTCACCTTTAGAGTGAGGGACGCTGCTGTATGCATTCCAGACAGAGCCCCGTCGGCGTCCGCGGCGCATCACCCGCGCCGCGCGTCCCTCGGCTGACGCTCGCGCCCGAGCCCGAGCCCGAGCCCGAGCCGCAGCGCAGCACGCCGTCCGACGCACCACCACCCGGCACGTCGGCCTACGCCGCGCCGCGCACCCGCCCGCCGGGCCATGAGGTTCTGGCGCCGGCCCTGCCGCGGATCTACGTCCCGCGCCGGCGCCTGTGGCAGCGGCTGGACGAGGCGGTCGAGGGTTCGGTCACCCTCCTCGTCGGGCCTGCCGGGGCCGGCAAGACGCTGGCCGTCGCCGGCTGGCTGCGACAATCGGCGTCGAGCCACGCCGAGGACGCCGTCTGGGTCCAGGCCGACGAGACGTTGACGCCCGAGGGCCTCCGCTCCGTCCTCGACCTGCGCGAACCGGGCGCGTCGCCACCCCTGGTCGTGGTCGACGACGCGCACCTGCTCCCGGCCGCGACCCTGCGCCACATCGACGAGCGGCTCAACGCGACGCCCGACGCCCTGCGGATCCTCCTGCTGAGCCGCTGGGCCCTGCCGCTGACCCGGCTGGTCCCGGAGCTCCTGGGCAACTTCACGTTCCTGCGGGGCGACCTCCTGCGGCTGAGCGACGCCGAGAGCGCCTCCCTCGTCGCGGAGCACGCCCGGACCGACGACGCACAGGTGGTCGACGCGGTGACCAGGCAAGCCGACGGCTGGTGCGCCGCGACCGTCCTGGCCGCCCGGGGGCTGCGCGCAGCGCCGGACCTGGCCGTCGCCGTCCGCCTGCTCCGGCACGACGCCGCCCCCATCGCGGCACGGCTGGCGGGCGAGGTCTTCAGCACCCTCACCCCGAGACAGCGCCACCTGCTGCTGTGCATCGCCGGCGAGGGCTTGGTCAGCGTCCCCACGGCGGCCCACCTGTCCCACGACCAGCACGCGGGAGAAATCCTCGCGGAGCTGGAGGACACCGGCCTGCTCGTCATCCGCGAGGACCCCCGCCCGCCGGACGGCGGCGGTTTCCGGGTCCACCCGCTCCTGGTGGAGGTGGTCCGGCAGCGGCTGGCCGCGGGCGGCGTCGACGCGGCTCGCGCCCGCTCCACCGTCATCCGCGCGGTCCGCCTCGACATCGCGCGCGGCAACCTGTCCGAGGCGTTCGCCCGGCTCGTCCGGGCCGGCGCGCCCACCGAGGCCGCCGAAGTCCTGGCCCGCGACGGCGTGCGCATGCTGCTCGACCAGTGCGAGCGCGACGACGTGGCCGAGTTCGTCCGGGCGGAGCCCGAGGTCGTCGACAGCCGCCCGGACGTCTGGTTCGCGATCGCCCTCGGCTGCTGGATCCGGGACGACGTCGAAGGGGCGCGCCACTGGGGCGACCGGCTCCTGGACGCGCGGCGACGGCTGGCCCACTCCTGGCTCCCCGGTGGCATGGACGGGCTGGACGCGACGATCGCCTGCGTCCGGCTGTGGCGCGCGGCGCTGGGGCTCGAACCGGCCTACGCCGCCATCGGGCACGCCAAGCGCGTGGTGGTCGCGTCGCAGACCCGCCCCGCCGTACGGGAGGCGAACGCCGAGGTCCTGCCCGTGCTGGTCAACGAGCTCGGGGTCGCGCAGAACTGGCTCGGGGAGCTCACCGAGGCCGAGACGAGCCTGACCCTCGCCGTCAGCCTGTCGCACAGCCAAGGGCTGCCCACGCTCGGGATGTGCGCCCTGAGCCACCTCGCCTTCACCCAGTACATGCGCGGGCGGGAGAGCGCGTGCATCGAGCTCGCCAACGATGTCCTCGTCGCCGCGGACGGCGCCGGCGCGCACCGGCTGCGCTTCGTCGCGGCGCGGGCCGGCCTCGCGCAGCTCCTCGCGCGCCTGCTCGACGTCCCCACGCCGACGAGGACCACGACGGAACACGTCTCCGCCGTCCGGTACCACAGCGGCGACCTGTGCACCCGCTTCTGGTTCCGCATCTGGGACGCCCGCCGGGAGGTGGTCGCCGGCAACGTGGCCGGAGCGCAGCGCATCCTCGCCGGCCCCGGCGAGCCCCTCCGGCTCACGGACGACCAGCTCCCGGAGCACCTGCGTGTCGCCCTGCTCGTGGAGCGCGCGTTCGTCGCCGCGCTGGCGAGCGACCGCGACACGCTCAGGTCGCTGCACGACACCCTCGAGCGGCTCGGCGCCGTCGGCGAGTCGGCGCTCGTGCAGGGGCTGCGCGCCGACCGGGACGGCGACCGGCGGGTCGCGGCCGCCGCGTTCGAGGCCGCCTCGGCCGACGCCACCTACTCGCAGCCGCCCACCCGCGCCCTGGCGCTCGCGTGCGAGGCCCAGCTCCTCGACGCCATGGGCGACCCGTCGGGCGCGCGGGACCGCCTGTCGGAGGCCGTAGCCGTGACCGAGGCCCGCCGGAACGCCGCGCCCTTCCTCGGCTGGGCGCGCCAGGGCACCCCCATCGAGACGCTGCTGCGGCGGCTGGCCAAGCGTCCCGCCACCGGGTGGCTGCACGAGCTCGCCGATGCGGCGACCGGACGGCCGGACGTCACGGCCCTCTTCGCGTCCATGACGGCGACGCCGCGCGAGCTCGACGACGTCAGCCAGACCCTCGTCCCGCCGGCGCTCAGCCCGCGCGAACGCGAGGTCCTCAACGAGCTGGCCCGGGGCGCCACCTACGCGGACATCGCCGCGGCGTTGTTCGTCTCCGAGAACACGGTCAAGACGCACGTGTCGAGCCTGTACGCCAAGCTCGCGGCATCCCGGCGCAGCGAGGCACTGAAGATCGCGCGCAGCTTCCACCTGCTCTGACGCTCGCGGCGCTGCTCGCGCCCGCGCGACCCCGGAGACCAGGCCCACGGGAGCGGCTCGCCGGTCATGGCTCGACCTCCAGCAGCGTGGTGCCCGGCGGCACGGCAGGGACGACGTCGTTGCGGACGCACCGGAAGCCCACGTGGCTCATCCCGGTGTCGACGGCCTGGGGCCGCCGCGCCGCGGGACGGTAGCGCAGGCAGTAGGTGTCCGCGCACAGGAAGGACCCGCCCTTGATGACCTTGCGGGGGACGGCGAACTGCGGCTGGCGCGGGTCGCGGCTGGTCTCGGCGTCGCCGCCGCGCGGGTTCACGGGCGCGCAGCAGGGCTCGAGCGCGGCGTCGGGGTGCCGGTCGGTCCACCAGTCTCCGGTCCATTCCCACACGTTCCCGGTCATGTCGTACAGGCCGTACCCGTTCGGGGCGAACGACCCGACCGGCGCGGTGCGCGACCACCCCGACTCCCCCGTCGAGCGCCAGGGGAAGTCGGGCCCGTCCCACGTGTTCGCCAGGATGCGGCCGCCCGGCCGGGGCTCGTCACCCCAGGTGAACGCCGCGCCGTCCACGCCGCCCCGCGCGGCGTACTCCCACTCCGCCTCTGTCGGCAGGACGGCACCCGCCCAGGCCGCGTAGGCAGCGGCGTCCTCGTGGGCGACCTGGACCACCGGGTGGTCCCCGCGGTCGTCGATCCCGGACCGGGGACCCTCCGGGTGACGCCAGGACGCGCCTGGCACCCACGCCCACCACTGGCTCAGGTGGCGCAGGTCGACCGGCCCGGGAGTCGGGGTGAACACCATCGAGCCGGGCGCGAGGTTCTCGGGCGGCGCCCCGGGATACAGCGCGGCGTCGAGCGGCCGCTCGGCCACCGTGACGTAGCCCGTCGCCGCGACGAACGTGTCGAACTGCGCGTTCGTCACGGCGAACCGGTCGATCCAGAACCCGTCGACCCGCGCCGGGTGCGCGGGCGCCTCCTCCGGGTAGTGGTCGTCGGAGCCCATGCGGAACAGGCCGCCGTCGAGCCGGACGGCGCGCTCGGTCCGGACGGCGTCGGCGCGGCTCACGTCGGTGGGCGGCTCGTCGGTGCGCGTGGCCATGCGCTCGGTACGTGCCGTCATGCGCTCGGGACTCCCGACTCGAGCTTCGCGAGCACCTGCTCGATGTTGAACGTCGCCGGCTTCTGGCGGGCGGGAAACTCCGCGAGGGTGGCGAGCATCGAGGCCACGTACGCCTGGGCGGGCACGAGCAGCCAGATGTGGTCCAGCATCCAGTCGTAGTAGCTGTTGGACGTGATGCTGGCGCGCTCGAACGGGTCGGTGCGCAGGTTGAAGATCTTCGGGGCGCGCAGCTCGACGTACGGGTCGAGCCAGATGTCGAGGGTGCCTGCCGCGCGCTGTTCGAGGAAGACGATCTTCCAGTTGTCGAAGCGCAGACCGGTGAGGTCTCCGTCGTCGGAGACGTAGAAGAAGTGCCTGCGGGGTGACTCGCCAGCCGCGCCGGTCAGATAGGCGAGCTGGTCGTGGCCGTCCAGGTGGACCTTGTACCGGGTGCCCGCCAGCTCGGTGCCCTCGCGCAGCTTGTCCGCGATGGCGGGTTCCCCTGCCGCCGCCAGCAGGGTCACGAACCAATCGTTGTGGCTGAAGAGCCCGTTCAGCACGGTGCCCTCCGGGATGTGGCCGGGCCAGCGCACCATCGCCGGGACGCGGTACGCACCCTCCCAGTTGGAGGCCTTCTCGTTGCGGAACGGGGTCATCCCGGCGTCGGGCCAGCTGTTCATGTGCGGGCCGTTGTCCGTGGAGTAGATGACAATCGTGTTCTCGACGATGCCGAGCTCGTCCAGCTCGTCGAGCAGGCTGCCCACGACGTCGTCGTGGTCGAGCATCGTGTCGTGGTACTCGGACTGCCACCGGCCGGCCCGCCCCTTGCTCTCCGGCTTGCCGTGGGTGCGGAAATGCATGTGCGTCGAGTTGAACCACAGGAAGAACGGCTGGTCGTCGGCCGCCCGGCCGCGCATGAAACCGAGCGCCGCGTCGCGGAACTCGTCGTCGACGGTCTTCATCCGCTCGCGGGTCAGCGGGCCGGTGTCCTCGATGCGCTGCGTGCCGTCGCCGTTCGCCCAGGTGTGCAGCACCCCGCGGGGCCCGAACCGCTTGCGGAAGTCGGGGAAGTCCTCCGGCGTCGGATAGTCGTCCAGCTCCGGCTCCTCCTCA
Organism: Promicromonospora sp. NPDC057138; assembly: GCF_042670845.1. Lineage (NCBI taxonomy): Bacteria > Bacillati > Actinomycetota > Actinomycetes > Micrococcales > Promicromonosporaceae > Promicromonospora > Promicromonospora sp. NPDC057138. The sequence goes on from NZ_JBHUUX010000008.1 coordinate 133,642, forward strand.
GCGTTCAGGTGATAGAGGTTGCCGAAGAACTCGTCGAACCCGTGCATGGTCGGCAGGTGCTCGTCCCGGTCCCCGAGGTGGTTCTTGCCGAACTGGCCCGTCGCGTACCCCTGCTCCTTGAGCGCCGTCGCGATGGTCGGGTCCTCGGCCCGCAGGCCCAGCTTCGCGCCCGGCATGCCGACTTTCGTGAGGCCGGTCCGGTACGGGTTCTGCCCGGTGATGAACGCCGCGCGGCCAGCGGTGCAGCTCTGCTCCCCGTAGTAGTCGGTGAAGAGCGCGCCCTCCGCGGCGATCCGGTCGATGTTCTCCGTGCGATAACCCATCACGCCGTTGGAGTAGGCGCTGATGTTGGTCATCCCGATGTCGTCGCCCCAGATGACGACGATGTTCGGCTGGTCGGCCACGATGTCTCCTTCGAGTCGGGTGGTCCTCGTGCGGAAGGCGTCAGGACGGGTCGCCCCCGGCGGCGGACGCCGGTCGGGCCAGCAGCTCGATCAGCGCGATGAGCAGGCCCGCGACGACCGCGACGCCGACGACGAGCCCGGGCGTCGGGCTCGACGCGAGCAGCAGGACCAGGGCCGCGAGCGCCACGACCGCCGTCCGCGCGACGCCGCGGTACCGGGCGAGCCAGACGCCGGCAGGCCCGGTCGACACGCCCCGGCCCTCGGCCCACGCCCGGACGGTGCCGAAGCCCCGGCCGACGCCGGCCCGCAGGCCCCGCGCCGATGCGCTGGCCCCGCCGAGGTAGGCCGCGAGCGCCACGACGAGGCCGAGCACCCCGACGGTGCGCAGCGTGGCCCGCAGGAACGAGACCACCTGATCGAAGACGATCTCGGCGGCGTCCAGCCGCAGCACCACCCCGCTGAGCGCGTCGAGGTAGAGGCCGCGGGCTACCGCGAGGCCGGCGGCCAGCACGAGCATCGCCGCGACGAGCGCGAGGCCGGCCACGACCAGCGCGCGCAGGTGGTGCAGCGCCGCGATGACGCCGGCGCCCAGCAGGACCAGCACGATCCACGGGAGCCAGGTCCCCAGCGCGACGAGCTGGGCGTACCTGTTGCGGATCTGAACGAGCTGGGAGGTCTCCATGATCGTGAACGTCGCGTTGATCGTGGGCAGGTTGGCCGCGAGGCCGAGCCCGCGCGCTTCCAGCCGGTCCTTGAGCAGGTCGATCATCCCCGAGAGCTGGATGGTGAGCTGGCCTTCCTGCCCTACCTGGACGATGTCGCCCTGTTCGCCCCGCATGACGTCGACGAGCTGCTCGTGCGCCACCCGGTTGGCCTGCTCCCAGGCGGTGGCGAACTCGTCGCTGTCCACGACCCGGTCGGCCGTCTTGCGGACGAAGGACTCGACCCCGCTGGTCAGGGGCGCCTCGAGCGCGGGCAGCGCGGCCACCGCCCGCGGCGCGACGTCCCGCTCTTTCAGCCCGTCGGCGACGGTGTCGAGCAGGGACCCGACGTCGATCCGCTCCATCACGGCGCTGGTCAGCCGGCCTGCGAGCGCCGACCGCACGGTCGGGTCCTCGGCCAGGGGGGCGACGGTGGCGACGTAGCGGTCGGTGTCGGTCAGGGTGCGCTCCGCCCAGGCGGCGACCACGGCCACGGGCGCGAGGAGGGCGCCGAGGAGGATCAGGACGACGGCGGCCGCGCTCCGCGAGCGGTTCCGTGCGGGGCGACCTGGCCCTGCGGGCGGTCCGCCGTCCGGCGCGGGAGGCACCTCGTCGAGGCGGCGGCGGAGCTCCGCGTTCTCCCGTTCCAGGGCGGCGAGCCGGGCGGCGGCGTCGGGCGGCCCGCCGTCGTGCCCCGCTCCGGCCATCTCGCTCATACCGTCCCTGCTCCTCTCTGCCCCTCCGTGGCCGCCAGGCGGATGGCCTGGCTGCCCGTCCTCCATGGTTCGGGGGACGGACCGGGCGAGGCTTCCCCCGGAACGGGTGAGATGGGCTGTCGGGCCGGGCCGCGGCGCGGGGCGCGGGGCGCGCGGCGCGGGGTCAGAGCGCGGACAAAATCAGCGAGATGGCGAAGCCGACCGCCACCAGGGAGCCCGTGACCACCCCCTCGTCCCGGTACGACTCGGGGAGCAGGGTGTTGGAGACCATCGCGAGCAGCGCCCCGGCGGCGAACCCCTGGGCGAGCGCGCCCGTCCGGCCGCTGGCGGGGTCGAGCAGCAGGTAGCCGAGGGCGGCGCTCACCGCTGCGACCAGCACGACCGCCGACCACATCCACAGCACTCGCGACCTCGTCCAGCCGGCCGCGCGCAGCCCGCTCGACGAGGACAGTCCCTCGGGGAAGTTGCTGAGCACGATGCCTGCGAGCAGCGCGACGCTGACGTTGCCCTCCAGCACGGTCAGGCCCAGGACGAACGACTCGGGTATGCCGTCCAGGACGGAGCCGAACACGATGGCGAGCGGGGCGCCGTACGCCTGGGCACCGCCCGGGTCCTTGCGCGCGCCGCCGCCGCGCCGCGACAGCCACCAGTCACCGACGGTGAAGGTCGCGGCACCCAGCAGGGTGAACAGCCCGACGAGGCCGACCGACGCCGTCTTGACCGCCTCGTCGACCAGCTCGAAGGATACGGACCCGATGAGCAGCCCGGCACCGAGCGCCATGACGACGGCGATGAACCGGCGGCTCGGCGCCCCCGCATACGCGACCAGGGCGCCGACCAGGAGCGCCGCCGCACCGACGGCGCCCCACAGGAACGCCAGGGCCATGGGCCCTGCGCTGGTCAGACCAGGGCTTTCGACTTGAGCACCTCGAACTCCGCCGGCGTGATGGTGCCGGTGTCCAGCAGGGCCTTGGCGCTCGCGATCTGGTCGGCGGGCGACGTGGTGGCGACGTCACGGATGTAGCTCTCGGTGTCGCGACGCGCCGCGGTGGCCATCTCGATCTGCCGCTGTCCCATTCCCCGGCCGCGCGCGATGAGATAGACGAGGGCCGTGATCACCGGCAGGAAGATGAGGAAGATGATCCACAATGCCTTCCACCACCCCGAGAGCTCCTTGTCGCGGAAGAGGTCCGCGACCACCTGGAACAGCACCATCAGGTAAGCCACGAAGAAGAAGCTGTAGACCATCAACCAGAAGAAGTCCCAGAAGTCCATGATCTGCCCTACTCTCGATGTTCCTCGATGAGGCTCGGTCCTCGATTGTGCTCGTGAGCACGGACCGAGAACTCAAAAGTAGGCACGCGACCCGCGTACTGCCTCATGAGAATCGGGTGATCCGGCTCCCCCGCCCGTTGAGTGCTGATTTTTCGCCCTCTTTCCGCCGGTGACAGGCGAAGATCCAGCACTCAACGGGGTGGCGGGGGTCGGTTACTCGTAGCGGAGGGATGAGATCGGGTCCTGGCGGGCCGCGCGGAGGGCGGGCAGGGTGCCCGCGACGAAGGCGATGGCCATGACGCCGAGCACCACCGTCGCGACGCTGACCGGGTCGAACGCGATGAGCGTCAGCCCCGGCAGGTCCACCAGGAGGCTCCCGGACAGGCCGTTCACGAGCTGCCCGACGCCGATCGCGCCCAGCACGCCCACCGCGCTGCCGACCAGCCCGATGACCACTGCCTCGATGCTGAACAGGGAGAAGACCCGGCCGCTGGAGAGCCCCATCGCCTTCATGAGCCCGACCTCGCGGGTGCGTTCCTGGACGGCCATGAAGAGCGTGTTGACGATCCCGATGCCCGCCGCGATCAGCGCGATCACCGCGAACCCGTTCAGGACGAGCACGATGGCGTCGATGACGGAGGTGAGCGTGCCGAGCTGGTCCTCCAGGGTGCTGGCGGTGTAGCCGGCGTCCTCCAGCCGGTCCTGCAGGGCCTGGGCCGCCTCCTCGCCGGCGGCGACGTCGAACCAGACGGAGGCCTGCGCGTAGCGGGTGGTCTCCGCCTCGGGCGCCCCCGTGGTCTGCAGGTCGTAGAGGGTGTTGGTCAGGACGTCGTTCGGGATCGCGCCGCCCAACGCGCCCACCCCGGGCTCGGCGACGCCGACGATCGTCGCGTCGGTGGTCACCTGCTCCCCTGTGGCGTCGGTGACGGCCAGCGCCACGGTCTGCCCGACGGCGTCGGCTGCACTACCCAGCTCCAGCGGCTCGAGGTAGCTCTCGGGCAGCACCAGCTCCGGGTCGGCGGCGTCGAGGTCCACCTGGTCGCCGGCCGCGAGCTCGACCCGCATCCCGGGCACGAACCCGCCGGCGGTCATCTGGTACTTGGTCCCGCCGTCGTGCTGGACGTAGTCGATCATGACGCTCTTGGCCGGATCGACGCTCAGCACGCCGTCGACGTCGGCGATGGTGTCGATGTCGTCGTCGGTCAGGGCGGTGATCGTGGACCCGGGCGGGCCGTCGGCCTCGATCGTGTTCGGGTCGTACTCGGCCGGGCCGCCGTCGGTGGGCGCCTCCTCGTTCGTCTTGGTGACGGTCAGCACGTCGTCGACCCCGACGGAGGCCACCGTGTCGTCGAGGTACCGGTTGACGCCGGTGCCCAGGCCGTTCGTCAGGGACAACGTGAAGGCACCGATGAAGATGGCCAGGACCGTCAGGCTGGTGCGCAGCCGGGACCGGAACGCGTTGCGGAAAGCGGTGGCTACGACGTCGACGACCTTCATGCCGCCACCTCCTCGCGCACGGCGATGAGGCCGTCGCGGATGTAGACCCTGCGGTCGCACCGGGACGCGAGGTCCTCGTCGTGCGTGACGACCACCAGGTTGATGCCCTGGCGCCGGTTCAGGTCGAAAAGGATGTCCTCCACGACGGCGCCCGTGGCCGTGTCCAGGTTTCCGGTCGGCTCGTCCGCGAAGATCACGCGCGGCTGGTTGATCAGCGCCCGCGCGATGACGACGCGCTGCTTCTGCCCGCCGGAGAGGTCGTTGGCCCTGTTGCCGGCCTTGTCGTCCAGCTCGAGCTGCGCCAGGGCCGCCATGCCGCGGGCGTGGCGCTCGCGGCGCGAGACCCCCGCGATCTTCAGCGGGAGGGTCACGTTGTCGAGCACGCTCGCCTGGGCGTTGAGGAAGAACTGCTGGAAGACGAACCCGAAGGTGCTGTTGCGGGTCTGGTTGAGCTGCTTGGCCGAGAGCCGGGCGGTGTCGGTCCCGTCCAGCGTGATGGTCCCCGAGGTGGGCCGGTCGAGCAGGGCGAGCAGGTGCATCAGGGTCGACTTGCCCGAGCCGCTCTTGCCGACGATCGCGATGGACTCGCCCTCGGCGATGTCCAGGTCCAGGCCCTTGAGCGCCTCGAAGGCGCTCGGGCCCGACCCGTAGGTCTTGTGCAGGTTGCTGACGGAGAGCAGTGGGGAAGCCACGTCGGCCGCCTCTCTCATGGTGCCGGAGATGTTGACGTGGCCAACCCTCCGCTCTCGCGGGCGCTCGCGAATCGCCCTGACGAGGACTCTTGTGTACCGCGCTGGTAGTACTCCGGGATACCGCCCGGGCGGGACGCATGCGCCCGCCGGGTGCGGGATGCTTGGCACGGCGCAGCCGGCGGACGGCGGACGGCGGACAGCGGACAGCGGACAGCGCAGCGGACAGGAGGACGACATGCAGCTCGGCCACACCCACCGGGTTCCCCCGTGGGCCGGCCACGTCGCGGCGTCCGTCGCGGTGCTCATGACGAGCGCGCTCCCGACCGACGAGGACCTGCCGCCGGAGTGGCAGGCCGACCTCTTCGCCATCGCGCTGGTGGCGACCGCGCTGCTCCTGCTGCGCCGCCGGCGACCCGGCCTGACCGTCGCGGCGACGGTTGCCGTGGTCTGGCTCAGCGTGCCGATCGGGCTGTTCAACCCCGGGATTGTGACGGCCGTCGCCATCGCCACGTTCACGGCGGGCGGCGCGCTGCCCCGCCGGCGCGCGCTGTGGCTGGTGCTCGGCGCCGGCGTCCTCGTGAGCAGCGCGGGGGCCGTCGCGATCGGCCGCGGGTCCGTGCAGTTCCTGCTCCTCGTCCTGCTCTTCGGCGCGCTCGGCGACCTGCTCCGGGTCCAGCGCGAGCAGTTCCAGGCCATCACCGAACGCGCCGAGCGCGCCGAGGCGACGCGCGAGGCCCTGGCCAACCAGCGCGTCGCGGAGGACCGCCTCACCATCGCCCGCGACCTGCACGACGCCGTCGCGCACCAGATCGCGGTCATCAACCTGCACGCCGGCGTCGCGGGCTCGGCGCTGCGCGAGCGGCCGGACGACGCCGAGCACTCGCTGGCCGTCATCCGCCAGGCCTCGCGCACCGTGCTCACCCAGATCGGCGACCTCCTGGCCACGTTGCGCGACCCCGGCTCGCCGGGCACGGGACCGGTCGGCCTGGCCCAGCTCGACGACATCCTGCGGCAGTTCCGCGGGCACGGGCTCGACGTCACGGTGCGCCGGCTCGGCGACGCGCGCGAGCTGCCCCCGGCGGTCGACGTCGTCGCGCTGCGCGTCATCCAGGAGGCGCTCACCAACGCCCACAAGCACGGCGTCGACCACCGCGCCCACGTCCTGATCGAGTACCGGCCGGGCCGGCTGCACCTCACCGTCACTAATCCCATCCCCGCCCAGCCCGCCCACGCCGCCCAGCCCACCCGCACCGCCCAGCCCGCGAGCACTGGCCCGTCCGGGAGCACTGGCCCGTCCGGGAGCTCCGGCCCGACGCCGGACGGCGCCGACGCCGCTCGGACCCCCACCGGCAACGGCCTCATCGGGGCGCGCGAACGCGTGGAGTCGGTGCGCGGCACGCTCCGCTACGGCCGGACCGGGGTGGGCTCGTGGGAGCTCGACGTCGACCTGCCCGCACCTGCTCTCGGACCCGCACCCGGGCCAGCCCCAGCACCAGGAAGCCGCTCATGATCTCGGTCCTCATCGCGGACGACCAGGCGCTCATCCGCTCGGCGATCGCCGACCTCATCACGCACAGCGAAGGCCTGACCATCGCCGGCGAGGCGGCCGACGGGCACCAGGCGGTAGCCCTCGCCCGCAAGCGCCGTCCGGACCTCGTCCTGATGGACATCCGGATGCCCGGCATGGACGGCATCGCCGCGACCCGGGAGATCTGCGCGGACCCGGACCTGGCGGCGGTCCGGGTCCTGGTGCTGACGACGTTCGAGGAGGACGAGTACATCGTGGGCGCGCTGCGGGCAGGCGCGAGCGGCTTCATCGGCAAGGGGGCGGAGCGGGAGGACATCGCCGCCGCGATCCGGGCGGTCCACCGCGGCGACGCGCTGCTGTCCCCCGTCGCGACCCGGACCTTGATCGACCGGTACGTGCACTCGGCGCGCCTGCGCACCACCGAGCCGTCGCGGGCGCTGGACGACCTGACCGAGCGCGAGTCGGAGGTCCTGGCGTTGGTCGGCACGGGCCGCTCGAACGGCGACATCGCGGAGCTCCTGGCCATCTCGCCGCACACCGCCAAGACCCACGTCAACCGCGTCATGACGAAGCTGAACGCGCACGACCGGGCGCAGCTCGTCATCGCGGCGTACGAGAACGGGCTGGTCGAGCCGGGCGGTCGCTGACCTGCGGCATCACCCCGCGACACCATCTGGCGTCAAACTGGTGTCAGGAATGACGCCACAGGGGTTGCGGTGACACCACGAGTGGTGTCATAGTTGCGGCATGGACCTCACGAGATATGTCGACGAGCTGCAGCGCCAGCTCTCCACCGCGGCCGCCGCGGGCGGGGACGAGGCGCGCGAGCTCGCCGGCCGCCTGACCGCCCCGCTCGATGCCGCGGTGCGGCTCGTCCTGCTCGAGGCCCTGTCCGCCGCGGCCGGCGAGATCTCCGCCGAGCTGGCACCGGGCTCCGTCGACGTTCGGCTGCGCGGTGGCGAGCCGGAGTTCGTCGTCGCAGCGCCCGCCGCCGCACCCCTCCCGACCTCGGCACCCGCTGTGACCTCCGCACCCGCACCCGCCGCGCCGTCCGCCGCACCGGCGAGCGCCGACGGGGACGCGGGCGCCACCACGCGCACCACCCTGCGCCTGCCCGACCACCTCAAGTTCCAGGCCGAGGCCGCCGCCGCCCGCGAGGGCGTCTCGGTCAACACGTGGCTCGTGCGGGCGGTCGCCGGGGCGCTCGACCAGCCCACCGGCCGCCCCGCCCCGCAGACCGGACCCGGACAGCCCGCCACGAACCGCCTCACCGGCTGGGTGCGCTGACCGCCGGACGCGCGACACCACCCAGACACCACACCACCGCCACCACCGTCCTTCGCCCTCACCTGGAGTTGTCATGCCCACTTTCCCCGCCCCCACCCCCGTCCCGGTCGTCGTGGACGTGCCCTTCGGTAACCTGCACGTCGTCGCCGGGGAGCGTGACGACGTCGTCGTCACGGTCCTTCCGGCCGACCCGTCCAAGTCGGGCTCGGTGCGCGCCGCCGAGGAGACCCGCGTCCAGCGCGACGGCGACGCCGTGACGATCATCTATCCGGCGGCCTGGAAGCAGTACGTCCTCCCGTTCGCGGCCGGCGGCGCGATCGTCAACATCGAGGTGCCCGCGGGCTCGGACCTCAGCGGCAAGGCGGGCTCGCTGTTCGCCGAGGGCCGGCTCGGTACCGTCGACCTGAACCTCAACGGCGGCGACGCCCGGGTCGACGAGGCCGCCCGGATCGACCTCAAGGTCTCGGCCGGGAACGTCATCGTCGGCCGCGCCACCGGGCCCACGAACGTGAAGGCGAGCGCCGGCTCGGTGCGGATCAACGAGTTCGACGGCGAGGGCACGGTCCGCGCCAGCAACGGGACCACGACCATCGGGGCCGTCACGGGCACGTTGGACGTCGTCGGGGCGCACGCCGAGATCGCCGTCGGCCGGGTGCACGGCACGCTCAGCGTGAAGTCGGCGCACGCCGGCATCCGCGTCGACCGCGTCGAGTCCGGCAGCGTCACGCTCACCACGTCCTACGGCTCGATCGAGGCCGACGTGCCCGAGGGCACCGCGGCCTGGCTCGATGTCACCTCCGAGCACGGCACCGTCCGCAACCAGCTCACCCCCACCGAGGGCCCCGTCGAGAACGAGGCCACCGCCGAGATCCACGCCAGCACGGGCTGGGGCGACATCATCGTCCGCCGCCCCTGATCCCGTCCCCGCCCGGCCCGGCCTGAACCCCGGACCGACCTGAGATCCCGGACCGGCCACGCCGGCCGGGAGACCCACAGACCGCCTCCCTGGCTACGCCTTACCCAAAACCGTCCTGGAAGAACCGTCCCCAGAGAAGGAAGAACCATGACCATGCCCACCGAACGAGGTCGCGAAGCCGCGATCCAGGTACGGAACATCGAGAAGTCGTACAAGGACCTGCACGTCCTGAAGGGGGTCGACCTCGAGGTCGCCCGCGGCAGCATCTTCGCCCTGCTCGGCTCCAACGGCGCCGGCAAGACCACGGTCGTCAAGATCCTCTCGACCCTCCTGAGGGCCGACGCCGGCACCGCCACCGTGCAGGGGTTCGACGTCGCGACCCAGGCCGCGAACGTGCGCGAGTCGATCAGCCTCACCGGCCAGTTCGCCGCCGTCGACGAGGTCCTGACCGGCCGCGAGAACCTCGTCCTGGTCGCCCGCCTGCGCCACCTGGCCGACCCGGGAAAGATCGCCGACGACCTCCTGGCCCGCTTCTCCCTGACCGAGGCGGGCGCCCGCAAGGCCGCCACCTACTCAGGAGGCATGCGCCGCCGCCTGGACATCGCGATGAGCCTGATCGGCAACCCGCCGGTCATCTTCCTCGACGAGCCCACCACCGGGCTCGACCCCGAGGCCCGCATCGAGGTCTGGGGCGCCGTCAAGGAGCTCGCCCGGAACGGCACGACCGTGCTGCTGACCACGCAGTACCTGGACGAGGCCGAGCAGCTCGCCGACCGGATCGCGATCCTGCACCAGGGCCGCATCATCGTCAACGGCACCCTCGCCGAGCTCAAGGCCCTGCTCCCGCCCGCCAAGGTCGAGTACGTCGAGAAGCAGCCCTCGCTGGAGGACGTCTTCTTCGCCGTCGTCGGGAGCGAACGATGACCAAGCACTTCTTCAGCGACACCGCCGTACTGACCGGCCGGTCCCTGACCCACATCATGCGCAGCATGGACACGATCATCACGACGGCGGTCACGCCGATCGCGCTGATGCTGATGTTCGTCTACGTCTTCGGCGGCGCCATCGACACCGGCACCGACGACTACGTGAACTACCTGCTGCCGGGCATCCTGCTGATCACCATCGGCTCGGGCATCGCCTACACGGCCTACCGGCTCTTCCTGGACCTCCAGGGAGGCATCTTCGAGCGGTTCCAGTCGATGCCGATCGCCCGCTCGTCGGTCCTGTGGGCGCACGTGCTGACCTCGCTGGTCTCCAACATGATCTCGATAGTCCTGGTCGTCCTGGTGGCCCTGCTCATGGGCTTCCGCTCCGGGGCCGGCGTGCTGGGCTGGCTCGCCGTCGCCGGGATCCTGATCGTGTTCACCCTGGCCCTGACCTGGATCGCCGTCATCGCCGGCCTGTCCGCCAAGACGGTCGACGGCGCGAGCGCGTTCTCCTACCCGATCATCTTCCTGCCGTTCGTCAGCTCGGCCTTCGTGCCCACGGAGACCATGCCGGGCCCGGTGCAGTGGTTCGCGGAGAACCAGCCGGTCACGTCCATCGTGAACACGATCCGTGACCTGCTGGCCCAGCAGCCGGTCGGCACCGACATCTGGGTCGCCCTGGCCTGGTGCGTCGGCATCCTGGTCATCGCGTACGTCTTCGCGATGTCGGCCTACCGGCGCCGGATCGCCTGACCGCACGGCCCACGGCCCAGGGGCGCGCCGCCGAGTCCATACCCGACCGGTATGGACTCGGCGCGATGGGTGTTGGACCCCCGCCGCTCCCTCGACTGGACTGGTGCTCACCGCGCGGGACCCCGCGCCCGTCGCGAGGCCGTGCCAGCCCCAACCCACCCAAGGAGTGCCGTGCCCCAGGAGATCCCGGACCCCGAGGTCCGCATCGACAACGCCCGCGAGATCGCCGAAGGGATAGTCGTCATCGAGAACCGCGGCGTCGAGCTGGTCCCGAACATCGGCGTGATCGCGGGCGCCGACGCCGTGCTCGTCGTCGACACGGGGATGGGCCTGCGCAACGCGGGGTCCGTCCTGCAGTACGCCCAGGACGTCGCCGCCGGGCGGGAGCTGTTCCTCACGACCACGCACTTCCACCCGGAGCACGCGTTCGGCGCCCAGGTCTTCGCGGGCGCCGCCACGTACGTCGCGAACCGCGCGCAGGCGGACGACCTGGCGCACAAGGGCGCCGGCTACCTCGACATGTTCCGCTCGCTGGCCCCGACGGTCGCGGACCGCCTGGCCGACGTCGTGCCGCCCACGCCCGACCTGGTCTACGACGGCACCTACGACCTCGACCTCGGCGGCCGCGTGGTGCGGCTCCTGCCCACCGGGCAGGGGCACACGCTCGGCGACCAGGTGGTGCTCGTCCCCGACGCGAAGGCGCTCTTCACGGGCGACCTCGCCGAGACCGCGCAGTTCCCGATCTTCCCCTGGTTCCCGCCCTACGACACCGACGTGTCCGGGCCGGGCTGGATCGGGGTGCTCGACACGCTCCTGGGCCTGGGCGCCGACGTCGTCGTGCCCGGCCACGGTGACGTCGGCGGCCCGGACCTGCTGCGCACCGTCCGGGACGCCATCACGGAGCTGCGCGACGAGACGGCGCGCCTGCGGGCCGCGGGGCGCCCGGACGACGCGATCGCCGGCGAGGTCGGCGAGATCCTGGTCGGCCGCCACCCCGGGTGGCACGGACGCGAGTGGATCCCGACGGCCGTGGCGGCGTTCCTCGCCGAGCGCGGGTCCGCGAAGTAGAGCGCCTGTCCAAGTCTCCCTGGCGACACCGGGGTGACTCGGACAGGCGCTCTACTTCGCGGACCCACAGCTCACTCCCAGACGGCGACGCTGCGGCGCACCGGCACCGAGCCGTCGTCCGCGGCGAAGAGCTCGGGCGAGCGCCGCCGCGTCTTCTCGATGTCGTCGAACACGGCGCGGAGGTGCGCCCGGAGGCTGTCCCGCGCGCTGGAGATGTCGCCGGCCACCACCGCGTCGAGGATGGCGTGATGCTCGTCGACGAACCGGCCGACCCCGTTGGTCTCGTGCAGGCCGAGACGACGCGCCCGGTCCAGATGCCCCTTGGCCGCGACGACGGTCGACCACGCCCTGCCGTGCCCGCTGAGCCGCAGCAGCCCGTGGTGGAAGGCCTCGTCGAGCGCGAAGAACGTCTCGAGGTCGAGCCCGGGCGCGCGCTGCTGCTCCAGGTTCGCCCGGAGCTCGGCGACCAGGTCAGGGTCGAGGGTGTCGGGGATGTCGTCGAACGCGGCCAGCTCGACGGCCTCGCGGAGGAACTGCGCGTCCGCGACGCGCGCGGCGTCGACCCGGGAGACGAACGACCCGACCTTGGGGAACACCCGGACCAGGCCCTCCTCGCCGAGCAGGATCAGGCTCTCGCGCACCGGCGTGCGGCTGACGCCGAGGGACGCCGCGAGCTCGTTCTCCGACAGCGAGGCGCCCGGCGCCAGCTCGAGGGTGAGCACCTTGCGGCGCAGCGTCTCGTAGACGACGCTCCGGTTCGATCGGATCGAGGCTTGCCCCATGTCAGGCAGTCTACGGCGCGGCGACCCCCCGCTCTCGCACCCGCGCCGGTTGACACCAACTTGTGGACGCTGCTTACATACAAGTCCTGCCACACTTCGATCCACGGGCATTCCCGACAATGGCGTCAGTCCAGAACGCAAGGAGCACTCTTCCAATGGCGGAAACAGCAATGACCCCACCAGCGGCACCATCAGGTACCGCGGTCACCCGGTCGACCAAGGACCTCACCAAGGCTGCCGTCTCGGGCTGGCTCGGTACGGCCATGGAGTTCATGGACTTCCAGCTCTACTCGCTGGCCGCGGCGATCGTGTTCAACCAGATCTTCTTCCCCGGCGTCAGCCCCGCGATCGCGCTGATCGCCGCGATGGCCACCTACGGCGTCGGCTACGTGGCGCGGCTGGCGGGCGCCATCTACTTCGGCCGCATGGGCGACCGGCTCGGCCGTCGCAAGGTCCTGTTCATCACCGTCGCTCTCATGGGCGTGTCCACGACGCTGATCGGCGTCCTGCCGACCTACCAGATGATCGGCATCGCGGCGCCGATCCTGCTCGTCGTGCTGCGCCTGATCCAGGGCTTCGGCGCGGGCGCCGAGATCGCCGGCGCCACGGTGATGCTCGCGGAGTACGTCCGACGCCGCGGCCTCGTCGCGTCGCTGGTCTCGCTCGGCACCAACTCCGGCACGCTGGCGGCGTCGGCCCTGTGGGCGCTGCTGCTGGTCGTGCTGAGCGAGGAGCAGCTCCTGAGCTGGGGCTGGCGGCTGCCGTTCCTGCTCAGCTTCGTGCTGATGCTCTTCGCGGTCTGGATCCGGACCAACGTCAAGGAGAGCCCGGTCTTCGAGGCCCGGCCCGACGTGGTGGACGGCGTCGCCCTCACGCGCGACGAGCTCTCCAGCAACGAGACCAGGACCACCACCGAGGAGCCGGTGCTCCAGGCGGCCCTCAAGCAGCGCAAGGGCAAGGCGTTCTTCCTGGCGCTGGCCCTGCGGTTCGGCCAGGCGGGCAACTCCGGGCTGGTGCAGACCTTCCTGGTCGGCTACATCGCCACCACCCTCGCGATGGACCGGGAGCTGGCCACCGAGGCCATCATGTGGGGCTCCATCGCCGGCTTCGCCACCGTGCCCGTGATCGGCATGCTCGGCGACCGGTTCGGCCGGCGCTCGATGTACACGGTGCTCTCGCTGCTCACCATCGCGTTCGCCTTCCCGATGATGCTGCTGATCACCGACGGCACCACCACCGGCCTGATGCTCGGCATGATCGCCGGCCTCAACCTCGGCGTCCTGGGCCTGTTCGCCCTGGAGAGCGTGACCATGGCCGAGCTGTTCGGCGCGCGCACGCGGTTCACCCAGCTCGCCCTGTCCAAGGAGATCGGCGGCATCCTCGCCACCGCGATCGGCCCCGTCGTGGCCGCGTCGCTCACCGCGGCCACCGGTAGCTGGTGGCCGATCGCGGCGATGCTCGTCGCCTACTCCCTCATCACCCTGGTGGCCGCCCGCCTCTCCCCCGAGACCCGCGGCCGCGACCTGGTCGCGCTGGAGGACGCCGTATGAGGGCAGTAGTCGTGCACGGCGCCGGCGACCTGAGGGTCGAGGAGCGCCCCGACCCCGTCGCCGGGCCCGGCGAGGTCGTCGTGGCCATGGAGTGGGGCGGCGTCTGCGGGTCGGACGTGTCCTACTGGAAGCACGGCGCCTCGGGCACCGCGGTCCTGCGCGACCCGCTGGTGCTCGGCCACGAGGTCGCCGGACGGGTCGTCGCGAGCGGGCCGGGCGTCACCGGCTGGGAGCCCGGGACGCCGGTCACCGTGCACCCCGCGCAGGCAGCCGACGGTTCGGTCCTGCCCCCGCGGCTGGCCGGGCGGACCAACCTCCACTCGCGGGTCCGGTACTTCGGCTCGGCTGCCTTCCACCCGCACACCGACGGCGGGTTCAGCGAGCGGCGGGCCGTCCCGGCCCACCAGCTCCGGCGGCTGCCCGACGGCGTCAGCACCGAGCAGGGGGCGCTGGCCGAGCCGCTGGCCGTGGCGATGCACGCGGTCAACCGCGCGGGCTCGGTGCGGGGCCGCGACGTCGTGGTCAACGGCGCCGGGCCGATCGGCTGCCTCGTCGTCGCCGCCGCGAAGTTCGCCGGCGCCGCCTCGGTCACCGCCGCCGACCTCTCCGCCGGCTCGCTGGCCGTGGCCAAGGAGCTGGGCGCCGACCGGATCCTCGACGTCGGGGCCGGCGACCGGCTGCCCGACGACTGCGAGCTCGTCTTCGAGGCGTCCGGTGCCCCCGCGGCCCTCGGCGGCGTGCTGCGGGCCACCGCCCGCGGCGGAGTCCTCGTCCAGGTCGGCAACCTGCCCGGCGCGCCGGCGCCCGCCGCCCTCGGCGACCTCGTCACGCGCGAGATCACCTGGGTGGGCGCCTATCGGTTCGTCGAGGAGATCAGCGACGCCCTCAACGCCCTGCGGGACGGGCTGGACGTGTCCGGGGTGATCACCCACCGGTTCGGCATCGACCAGGCCGGCGCGGCGCTCGCCGCGGCGGCGGGGCCGGACAGCAGCAAGGTGCTGATCCGCCTGTCCGACGGCTGATCCCTGCGGCCGGTCCCGACGGCCGGACCCCGACTGCCCGGTCCCAGGTGCGGGAACGCCCTGGGCGGGCAGCCCGGTGCCGTGGCATCGTGGCTGGTAGAGGCCACGGCACGAAAGGGGAGGATCGGCATGCGGAGTACTGATCTGCTCGTGGACGCGTTCGGCAGGATCCGGCAGACCGTGCACCACGCGGTCAGGGGTCTGACGGCGGACGAGCTCGCGTTACGCGTCGACGAGGACGCGAACTCGGTCGCGTGGCTCGTCTGGCACCTGACCCGGATCCAGGACGACCACGTCGCCGACGCGGCGGGCACCAGCCAGGTCTGGTCCGACGCCGGATGGGACCGCAGGTTCGGGCTGCCGTTCCCGGCCGAGGACACGGGCTACGGGCACGACGCCGACGAGGTCTCGGCGGTCCGCGTGCCGTCCGCCGACCTGCTCACGAGCTACCACGACGCCGTCCACGACCGGACCGTCCGGTACCTGGGCACGCTGTCCGACGCGGACCTCGACCAGGTGATCGACGAGTCATGGAACCCGCCGGTCACCCTCGGCGTCCGGCTGGTCAGCGTCGTCAACGACGACATGCAGCACGCCGGCCAGGCGGCCTACGTCCGCGGCATCGCGCTGCGGCAGCGCAGCCGCTGACCGACTCAAGCCGTCAGTCGACGCAGAACTCGTTGCCCTCGATGTCCTGCAGCGTGATGCAGGACTCGTTGTGCTCGTCCGCGCGCTGCGTCAGCACGTGCGTCGCGCCGAGCGCGATCAGACGGGCGCTCTCTGCCTCGAGGGTGGCGAAGCGCTCCTCGCCCACCAGCCCGGTGCCGACCCGCACGTCGAGATGCACCCGGTTCTTGACGATCTTGCCCTCGGGGACCCGCTGGAAGTACAAACGCGGGCCCACGCCTGTGGGATCGACACAGGCGAACGCCGCACCCTGCTCCTCGGGCGGCAGCGAGCCGTCGTAGTCGGCCCACGAAGCGAAGCCCTCGGGAGCCGGCGGCACGACGTACCCCAGCACCTCGCACCAGAAGCGGGCCACCCGCTCGGGTTCCGCACAATCGAACGTGACCTGGAACTGCCTGACCGTCGCCATCCGCCCACCCTAGTGGGCGCGATGCTCCGGCCGATGACCCCGCCAGGACGGCGCCCGCCCGCTCCCCCACCCTGACCTTTGTTGTGGGCGGGATCGTTGCGCCTCAACCGGGCACGTGGTCGCAACGATCACGCCCACAGCCAAGGAGTAATCTGGTGGTATCGCCGCTGATAGGACACCACATCCGGGGACCGCGGGCGAGGTGCTGACCCTCGCGGTCGGAGACCTGGTGCGCCAGATCCAGGACGGCGTCCCGGCGGCGCTCGCCGACGAGCCCGACGCCGTGCACCAGCTACGCACCTCGGTGCGTCGGCTGCGCAACGTCCTCGCCGCGTTCCGCAGGTACCTCGACAAGGACGCGACGGCCGAGCTCCGGTCCCGGCTCAAGGAGTGGGGCGACGCGCTGGGGCGAGCCCGCGACCTCGAGGTCCGCACCCTACAGGCGTCCACAGCGGCGGACGCCTCCGGCCTCGACAGCGCGGCGCGCTCCGCCCTGGTCGACCCGCTCCGGACAGCCCACGAGCACGCCCACGCCGACGCCGCGCGCTGGACCAGGTCGGACCGCTGCCGGGAGCTGACCGCACTGCTGGAGGCGTGGGCCGCCGAGCCCCGGCTGAGCGGACGAGCGTCACAGCCGGCCAAGAAGTCCGCCCGCCGCGCCGTCCGGCGCCAGGCCGAGCGCACCCTCGAGGCGGCCCGCGAGCTCACCGACCTCGAGAGCACGCACGAGCTGCGGAAGGCAGGACGCCGGCTGCGGCACACCTGCGACGCGATCACCCTCGCCCCCGTCGGCCTCCTCGGACGGCGGACCAAGCGCCTCGGCTCGGCCGGCCACCGGCTCCAGTCCCTGCTCGGCGACCACCGCGACGCCCTGCTCCTCGCCGAGCACGTCCGCGCGCACGCGGAGAGTTCACCGGAGTACGACGCCGTCGTCGCCGTGTGCCACGACCGAGCCCTCACCGCCCTGGCGGACCTGCCTGCCGCGCTCGGTGAGCTGGAGGCCAGCGCGCACTGGCGGCGCTAGGCCGCCGCGGTCAGCCGGCCGAGCTCACCGGCCGCGCGCCGTCCGGACGTCGTCGATCTCGGCCATGTGCTCCTCCGCCCACTCGCGCAGCAGCGCGAGCGGCGCCGACAGCGAGCGCCCGAGCGGCGTCAGCGAGTAGAAGACCCGGGGCGGCACCGTGTCCTGCACGCGACGCCGGACGAGGCCGTCGTCGCCGAGCGTGCGCAGAGTCTGCGCCAGCATCTTGTGCGAGACGCCGGGCATGCGGCGTTCCAGCTCGGCGAACCGCAGCTCGCTCCCGCGGGCGTCGGCATCCGCGCCTGCGTCCGCGCCTGCGTCCGCTCCGGCGTCCGCTCCGGCGTCCGCACCGGCGTCGGCCAGCAGCTTGACGATCATCGCCGTCCACTTGGTGCCGACGCGGTCGAGGAGCTGCCGCGTGGGGCAGGCCGGGTCGAACAGGTCGCCCCGCCGGCCCGCTCGCCGTGTCGACTCGCTGGTACCCACGGGGTAACCACCTTTCCTCGTAGTGCCGTCTTCCGCGCCGCGACCAGCGTACCTACGGTGACCTGGTTACCAATGGTTACTGGAGGTCACCCATGAGTACACCGACTGAAGTACGTACCGTCGCGGCGAACGGCGTCTCGCTCAACGTGGCGGTGGCCGGGTCCGGACCGGCCGTCCTGCTGCTGCACGGGTTCCCGCACACGTGGACCGTCTGGTCGGACATGATCCCGCGGCTAGCCGGGTCGCACACCGTGATCGCCCCCGACCTCCGCGGCCTCGGCGACTCGGAGCGCACGGCCGGCGGCTACGACGCCGCGACGACGGTGGCCGACCTCGTCGCCCTCCTGGACGCGCTCGCCGTCGCCCAGGCGGACGTCGTCGGCCTCGACCTGGGCACGCCCGTCGCGACCCTCCTGGCACTGACCTCGCCGGACCGGGTGCGACGCCTCGTCGCCATGGAGGCGCTGGTCGGGGCGCTGCCCGGCGCCGAGGAGTTCCTGCGCGACGGCGCCCCGTGGTGGTTCGGGTTCCACGCGGTGCCGGGCCTGGCCGAGCGGGTCGTGGCCGGCAACGAGGCCGCCTACCTCGACTTCTTCCTGGACTCCGGCACCCGGGGCCGCGGCGTCGGCGACGCGTTCCGGGCTGAGGTGCACCGCACGTACCGGGGCGCCGAGCCGCTTCGTTCCGCGTTCGAGTACTACCGCGCGTTCCCGGCCAGTGCGGCACAGATCGCCGACGCCGCACCGGGCCGGCTCACGATGCCGGTCATGACCGTGGGCGCCGCGTCCGTCGGCGACGTCACGTTCCGGCAGCTCGCCCCGCTCGCCGACGACATCGTGGGCCGTGTGATCGCGGACTGCGGGCACATCATTCCGCAGGACCGCCCCGACGAGCTCGTCTCGCTGCTGCTGCCGTTCCTGGCCTGACGCCGCCCCGAAAGAGAGGTGAAAGCGCCGGTGAAACTTCTCGGCGCGAATCTGGCGATCACGTGAGGGAGGCGGGTCGGAGGTC
Organism: Promicromonospora sp. NPDC057138; assembly: GCF_042670845.1. NCBI lineage: Bacteria > Bacillati > Actinomycetota > Actinomycetes > Micrococcales > Promicromonosporaceae > Promicromonospora > Promicromonospora sp. NPDC057138. Next base: position 152,376 of record NZ_JBHUUX010000008.1, read on the forward strand.
AACGCACCCAGGTTCAGCGCTTACCGTCATCTCGTCCGGCCAGACGTTGCCCGTCGCCCACGAAGGAGCCCCTGTGCAGCTTTTCGACCTGGTGCTTCTCGTGGTGCTGTTCCTCGCCCTCATGGCCGGGCTGAGCCGCGGGCTCCTTGCGACGCTCGGCGGCCTGATCGGGCTCATCATCGGCGGCGTCGCGGCCTTCTGGGCCGTGCCGGCGGTGAACGACATGCTGCCGTCCTCCGAGTGGCGCGGCCCGATGTCGATCGTGGTGGCGCTCCTGCTGCCGCTGTTCGGCGCGTCCCTCGGCGCCGGCCTGGGCCACAACCTGCGGCGGGGCGTGGACCGCACTTCGCTGCGCCCGCTGGAACGCCTGCTCGGCGGCGTGGCCAACGTCGTGGTGGTCGCGCTGGCGCTCTCGTTCGTCGGCAACGCCGTCAGTGCAACGGGCGCGCCCGGGGTCGCCTCGGCGGTCTCGTCGTCCACCGTCCTGCGCACTATCGACCGGCTGACGCCGCCCTCCGTGGGCCGCCCGCTCGCGGAGATGCGCGCCATCGTGCTCGACGACGGCCTGCCGCGCCTGAACATCCTGATGGTGCCTAAGGCGGCGCCGGTGGTGCCCGACGTCGACCTCAACGACCCCGCGCTGGAGGCGTCCGCGCATTCGGTGGCCCGGATCTCCGGCGTCGCGTACGCGTGCGGGATGAGCTCGACGGGCTCCGGGTTCGTCGTCGCCCCCAACCGGCTGGTGACGAACGCGCACGTCGTGGCCGGCGTCGACCGGCCGGTCGTCGAGCTCCCCGGTGGCGCGGTCCGGGAGGGACGGGTGGTCTACTACGACCCCGTCGACGACCTCGCGGTGATCGCCGTCCGCAACCTGGACGCGGACCCGCTCGGCATCGCGCCCACCCTGTCGGCGGGCGACCGCGCCGTCGTGCAGGGCTACCCGTACGGCGGGCCCTTCACCTCCGGCAGCGCCGGGGTGATCAGCGTCAACACCGTGCGCGTGCCGGACTCGTACGGTCGCGGCGGCGCCCCCCGCGAGGTCTACTCGCTGGCCGCCGTGGTGCGCCCCGGCAACTCGGGCGGGCCGCTGCTGACCACGGACGGGGACGTGGCGGGCGTGGTCTTCGCGCGCGACGACTCCGACCAGAACGTCGGCTATGCGATGAGTAGCGCCGAGCTGCGGCCGGTCGCGTCCCAGGCCGAGGGCCTGGACACCGCCGTGTCGACGGGACAGTGCGCCGGCTGACCGAAGCGGGCAGACGCGACTGTGTCGTCTGGTTTCCGCCAGTAGTCGGCGGTCATGATTCCTAGGGTCACTGGTGTGACAACCGAACTCGCGAAAGAATCCACCACGGCTCCTGTTCTGCGGAGCCCGGTCGTGCTGTTCATGGCCGTGGCCGCCGCCCTCGGAACGGCGGCGATCTACCCCTTGCAGCCCGCCATCGCTGACGTTGCACGCTCGCTGGGATCGTCGACCGCGGCTGCGGGTATCGCTCTCGCGTGCGGGCCCGCGGGCTATCTGATCGGGCTAGGCCTGCTGGTCCCGCTGGTCGACCGGTTCCCTCCCCGGTACGTGCTGGCCGCGCAGTTCAGCGCGCTGGGCCTCTCGATCGGTGCGACGTCACTGGTCTCGACGAGCTGGCTGCTGGGTCTGTGCGTCCTGCTGAGCGGCGTGTGCTCCTCGGTCGGCGCAGGCCTGAGCTCGGTTGCCGGGCGCTTGTCCGGCACCGGCCGCCGCGCGACGGTGCTCGGCATCGTCACGGCCGGGATCTCGGCGGGGATCCTCCTCGGCCGCATGACAGGTGGCTGGCTGGCCGACGCCGTCGGCTGGCGTGCGATGCTTCTGGCCTTCGCTGCCGCATCCCTGGTGATCGCCGCGGCCACCTGGCTGCTGCTGCCCAGGGTCGGCGGCGGTGCGCGGAGCGGCTACCTGGCAACCCTGCGATCGATGCCCGGCTTGTTCGTGCGGTTCGCACCACTGCGGCTGGCCGCCGCCAGGGGTGCGGCCTGGTTCTTCGCGTTCTGCGCGATCTGGGCGGGCCTGGCGGTTGCGTTGTCCGGGCCGCCATACGGCTACTCGGCCGAGCGGATCGGCCTGTACGCCCTAGCCGGCCTCACCGGGATCCTTGCGACCCGGGCCGCCGGCGTACTCACCGATCGGCTCGGGGCCCGCCCGGTGATCCTGGCCGGGCTGGCCATCGCCGCCGTCGCGTCAGCGGCGATGGGCTTCGTCCTGGGTAGCCCTGGCCTGATGGTCGCCTGCCTGGCGTTGTTCGACGCCGGTCTGTTCGCCGCCCAGGTCGCGAACCAGAGCACCGTGCTGGCGATCGACCCACAGGCACCGGCGCGCTTCAACAGCGCCTACATGATCGTCTACTTCGTGGGCGGGAGCCTGGGCACCGCCTTCGGCGCGGTGGCAGTGGCCTGGATCGGCTGGTCGGGCACTACTGCCGCCGCCGTGGCGGCGATCGCGGTCGGCGCCGCGATCACCGTTGCGGCAGCTCGCCCCCAGGGTCGCCGTGCTCAAGCCCGCTGACGGGTCCGCTTCGAGAACACGATCATGCATGGGTTTCCCCTCAGAACCATGCAAGATCGTGTTCTCGAAGCGGACCCGTCAGTGACCGTGACCCACACTCGCGGCGCTCGCTGACGAACCGTGACCTGCCCGTCCGGGACGAGGCGGCCCGGGCGGGATCAGGCCGTCGCCTGGTAGACGAACCCGGCGAGCGGCGCGTGCACCCGCCAGCCCAGCGCCTCGTACAGGGCGCGGCCCTGGGCGGTCGCGCCGAGCACGCCCGTCGACGCGCCCCGCGCGACGGCGTCGTTCGCCAGAGCGCGCATCACCAGGCTGCCGAGGCCGCGGCGCTGGTGAACGGGATCGGTCTCGACCATGTCGACGACGGCGCTCTCGCCGGTAGGCGCGATCTGTCCCCGAGCGGCGACCGCGCCGTCGGCGGAGAGCACGCGCACGAAGGTCACACCCTCCCTGGTCTCGGCGGTCAGCGCATAACCCTCCGGGGCGCGCACATCCGAGGGGCGCAGCTCGGTAGCCATGAGAAAGGTCGACGGCCCCGCCGTCCAGCCGGGCGGGAGCCAGGGTGCGACGGCCTCCGGCGCGACGAACGCCTTGAGCCAGGTGTTCGGCACCGTGATCGACCCGGCCATCTTGCGGACCGCGGCCTCGTCGGCGTCGAGCAGCACGTAGCGCGCCACGTGGTGCGGCAGGCCGACGTCAATACGGAAACCCTCCGCCTGCTCCACCGGCGGTGCGGTCCCCCGCGAGACGGCCCAGCCGAGCACCCACTCGCGTGCGAGCCGCGACACCATCGCTCCCCCTTTGCTGCCCAGCGCGGATCTCCTTCGCACCGGCCCGATGCTATCGAGCAACTGAGCGCTCGTAATGGCGTCGCTGCCGGGCGCGGTTGCCACAGTCCGCGGGATCGCACCACTGCCGCCTGCGGTTGCGGCTGGTGTCCATGAAGAGCCATCGGCACTCCTGACAGGCGCTGAGCCTGCGGAGGGCCTCGGCATCGGTGAGCACGGACGCCGCGTCGAGGGCCACTTCGGTGAGGAGCGTGGGCGCCCTGGCGGTCCAGGTGGCGGCAGTGGCACCGGCCTCGAGCACCAGCCTCCGGTCGCCCCGCGCACCGGCGGCCAGCTCGCCGATGCGCGAGACGTCCGAGGATGCCGGCGTCGCGCGGTCCACGAGGTCGAGGAACACCCGCGCGAGCACCTCGCGGAACTCCCGGAGCTCGGCGATGTCACCCACGAATGCGACGACTCCGGCAGCATCTGCCCAGGTCGCAGCGTTCCCTTCCGGGTCGAGCCAGTCATGTTGCCGATCCGTGCCGCGATAGCTGACCAGGTTCGCGAAGTCGAGCGCGGGCGTACCGCCGATCAGCTTGTACGTCCCCCGGTAGCTGCCCGGATCGAGCGCCACTGGCTCCGCCATCCGACCTCCTAATGCCTGTGAAGTGTTTGACACGTTAGCAGGACGATGCTTGGGTTGACTAACTCTCAAATCTGTCTACATGCGTTAGGTGCTGGTTCGTGCCACCTCCACGAGCACCCCGGCAGGCCGCTTCGCCGTCGTTGAGCGCGCGGGTCCGTCCCGAGCTGTTCTTCGTCGGGTCCGCGATCTTCCACTACCTCGGGCCGGCGTTCGCCGTCCTGCTGTTCGCCCGGCTCGAGCCGCTCGGCGTGGCCTGGCTGCGGATCCTGTCCGCCGGACTCGTCTTCGCGCTGTGGCGGCGCCCCTGGCGGGCATGGGCGTCCTCCGGTCCCGCGGAGCGGCGCACGGTCGTCACCTGGGGAGGGCTCCTGGCGCTGATGAACGCCAGCTTCTACCTGGCGATCGACCAGCTGCCGCTCGGGACAGTGGCCGCGGTCGAGTTCGCGGGGCCGGTCCTGATTGCCGCGGTAGCGCTGCGCAGCGTTCGCAACCTCGCCGCCCTGGTCGTCGCGGTCGCCGGTGTCGCCTTGCTGGCGGAGGTCAGCCTTAGCGGATCGCCGCTCGGCTTTGCTTTCGCGATCATCAACATGGCCCTGTTCGCCGGCTACATCGTCCTCGCGCACCGGGTGTCCCGGCACCGGCACCTGGTCGGCATCGACGGGCTCGCCATGGCCATGCTGATCGCGACCGTGTTCGCCCTCCCGATCGGCATCGTCGACGCCGTGCCCGCCTTCACCGACCCGCTCGCCCTCGGCGCCGCGACCGCCGTCGGCGTGACGTCGTCGGTCATTCCCTACGTGTTCGACCAGCTCGCCATGCGCCGGATCGCGCGAGCCACCTACGCCCTGATGGTCGCGCTCCTCCCGGCAACGGCCACCGTCATCGGCGTCGTCGTTCTCACCCAGGTGCCCACCCCCGCCGAGATCCTCGGCGTCGCCCTGGTCATCGTTGCGGTCGCGTTGCATCGCGACGCCACGCCTGAGATCAACATCGAGAAGGGAAACAGATGAGATACGTGCGGCTGGGCTCGTGCTCGCCGGCACCAGGGAACGAGGCGGCCGACGGCAGACCGTCCGGGCCGGCGCCGACCCCGTCGCCGACGACCTCTACGGCGACGAGGACTTCGACGTCGCCGATGCGGTACGGGCGGTGGCTGACGAGAAGGGTCTCCCGTCAGCCCAGGTCGCGCTCGCCTGGCTGCTGCACCGGCCGGCGGTCACCGCGCCGATCATCGGCGCCACCACACCGCATCATGTCGACGACGCGGTCGCGGCGCTCGACGTCATGCTGAGCCGATCCGAGCTGGATCGGCTGGAGTCTCCCTATCGGCCGCATCCGGTCCTGGGTCACTCCTGAGATATCTGGATATTATTTGACTAGATTGTCGAGGACGCATAGTCTCGCCGGCATGAAGTTGAACCAGGGCGTCGAGTGGGCGCTGCACACGTGCCTGAACCTCGGCTGGATCGAGGAGGCCGGCGATGTGGGCGCGGCGCCGACCGCACGCCTGGCCGACTTCTACGACCTGCCGCCGGCGTACCTGAACAAGCAGCTTCAGGCGCTGGTCCGAGAGGGAATCCTCTCGTCCACGCCAGGGCCTCGGGGCGGGTTCCGGCTCGCGCGGCGGCTGGAGGACATCACCGTTCTCGACGTCGTCGTCGCCATCGAGGGGCGGGCGGGCGCATTCGACTGCGCGCAGATCCTCCGCTCCGGCCCGGGCGGGGATGCGGGCACGAACTACCGGGAGTCATGCCTGATCTCCCAGACGATGACGAAGGCCGATCTCGCCTGGCGCAAGGAGCTGGCCTCCGAGACGCTCGCCGACATCCGCGAACGCGTCGTCAGCCTCTACCCGGACACGCCGAGCTCGACTCGCAGCTGGTTCCTCAACACCAAGCACTGACCTCGACCATCTCGCCAACGCCCGGCCTTCGCCGAGCCCGACCCTCCAGTAATTCTGGATATCTGGTGTCGCCAATGCACGGGATGCTCCAGGCCGTCCACGACGCCGTCGTCACCCTGACCACGGCAACAACGACCACGTAAGGACATGACCACCATGAGCACGAACATCACCCCCGAGACCAGCGCACACGACCGCCCGCCACTGGTCCCCGGTTCTGCCGCCGGCCAGCTGACGACGGGGACCCGAGCCCGGGTCTGGCTGCCCGGCGACGCGGACTTCGACGCGGCCCGCCGACCCTGGAACCTGGCGGTCGACCAGCCCGTGGCCGCCGTCGTCGAAGCAGCCGACGCCGCCGACGTCGCCATCCTGGTCCGCAACGCCGCCGCGGCCGGGCTCGGCATCGCCACGCAGCCGAACGGCCACGGCGCGACCGGCCGCACCGCCGGCACGGTCCTGCTGCGCACCCGGCGGCTCGACGAGATCGTGATCGATCCCGTCGCCCGGCGCGCCCGGATCGGCGCCGGCGTCCGCTCCGGCGAGCTGCAGCGGGCGGCTGCCGCCCACGGCTTGACCGCGCTGCCGGGAAGCTCGCCCGTGGTCAGCGTCGCAGGCGTCGCGCTCGGTGGCGGCCTGTCATGGTTCGGTCGGGCCTTCGGCTGGGTCGCCGACAGTGTCACCGCCTTCGACGTCGTCGACGCGCGAGGCGCCGCCCACACCGTGACGGCCGAGAACCAGCCGGACCTGTTCTGGGCGCTGCGCGGGGGCGGCGGCGACTACGCGATAGTCACCGCGCTGGAGATCGCGCTGCATCCGGCGCCCGCCGTGTTCGGCGGCCGGGTGCTCTGGCACGGCTCCCACGCCCGGGCGGTGGCCGACGCCTACCGCGCCATGACGCGCGACGCCCCGGACGAGCTCACCCTCTGGCTGGAGCTGCTCCACTTCCCCGGCGCCGAGCCCATGGTCGCCGTCGACTCGACCTACCTCGGCGGAGAGACCGATGCCCGGGTGCTCACCCGTGCCATCGACCCGCTGCCCGAACCGCTAGCGGACACCCGCCGGGCCATGACCGTGGCCGAGCTCGGCACGATCACCGGCGAGCCCACCGATCCCGGACCGGGCCAGTCCCGGGCCGAGCTCCTCACCCGGCTCGATGACGCCGCGCTCGACGCGCTCCTCGGCGACCCGATCGCGCCGCTGATGACCGTGCAGGTCCGCCACCTCGGCGGCGCTCTCGCCCGGCCCAGCGACAGCCCGCACGGTCCGCTGACCGAGCCGTACGCCGTCTACATGTTCGGCGTTCCCAGCAGCCCGGCCGTCGCCGACGCCATCGTGTCCAAGCAGCGCTCGCTCAAGTCCGACCTGCCGGTCAGCGGACGCAAGCCACTCACGTTCCTCAACCCCGCCGAGACCCTCGGGGACGCGCTGCCGGCCGCTTCGATCGAACGACTCCGCCGGATCAAGGCCGCCCACGACCCGGCGGGCACGATCCGCGGGAACTTCAGCGCCATGGGCTGACGCCGGCACCCCGTCGCCCGGGCGTCGTCAGACGTCGTCCGGCCGTCGTCAGGCGTCGAGGGCCGCTTCCCGGTCCGCCGCTTCGGAGCGCTCACCCGCCAGCATCTCCCCCAGCCGCCCGGCGTCGACGTTCGCCCCGAACGCCGGCGTGCCCGGCTCCATCCGGATCCCCTCGGCGAGCGGTCCGGCGACGACCGGGTCGAAGCCGAGCGCGTCCACGATCCCGGCCACCGCCGCGACGTCGGCCGGGTCGTCGCCGGCGATCCCGATCGCCTTGCGGCCGGGCCTCCCGGCGGGCCGGGCGCCGTCCTCGAGGTCGTGGTAGCCCATGTGGTTGAACGCCTTGACGACTCGCGCGCCGCGGAGCGCGGCCTGGACGAGCTCGCTCGTCGACTCGTCCGGGCCGAGGATCCCGTCGCGCGGCCCGTCGACCTCCCACCAGTGGTTCATGGTGTCGATGACGAGCTTGCCGCCCAGCACGCCGGCCGGGATCGTCCGGTGCCGGCCCAGCGGAAGCGCGAGGACGACGACGTCGGCCTCGCGGGCCGCCGTCTCGGCGTCGACCGCGCGGGCTCCGGGAGCGAGCACCTCCACGGTGAGCGCGATACGGGCCGGGTCGCGGGAGCCGGCGATGAGCACCCGGTAGCCGGCCGCGACGGCGAGCCGGGCGAGCACGGTGCCGACCTTGCCGGCACCCAGGATCCCGATCGTTCGCACGACGGCCGACATCAGCGCGCCTCCGCCGGCGCCGGCTGCTCGGCCGCCAGCTCATCGGCCGCCGGCTTCTCGGCCAGGAGCTCGCGGACCATCGGGATGACCCGCGTGCCGTACAGCTCGACGGCGCGCAGCCGGTCGCTGGCGCGCAGGGCGCCGCCCGAGGAGTAGATGAGGTCGAACCGGCCGACGTCGAGCGCGCGGATCGCCTTGGCCATCTTGCGGGCCACGGTCTCGGGCGAGCCGATGTAGAGCGAGCCCTGGGCGACGTCCGCCTCGAACTCCTCGCGGCGCAGGGGCGGCCAGCCGCGCAGGGCGCCGATGCGGTCGCGGATCACCTTGTAGCCCGGGTAGAACAGCTCCATCGCCTCCTCGTCCGTCTCCGCGATGAAGCCCGGGGAGTGCATGCCCACGGGGTAGGCGGTGGTGCCGAGCTGGTCGGTCGCGCGCCGGTAGAGGTCGACGTACGGCGCGAACCGCTCGGGCGCGCCGCCGATGATCGCCAGCATGAGCCGGAGGCCGTACTGCGCGGTGCGGATCACCGACTGCGGCGAGCCGCCCACCCCGACCCAGGTCGTGAGGCGGCCCGACTCCGTCTTGGGGAAGACGTCGGCGTCCGTCAGCGCGGGCCGCAGCGTGCCCTCCCAGGTCACCGGCTTCTCGTCGAGGAGCTTGACGAACAGGTCGATCTTCTCCTCGAAGAGCTGGTCGTAGTCGCGCAGGTCGTAGCCGAACAGCGGGAACGACTCCGTGAACGACCCGCGCCCGAGGATCACCTCGGCCCGGCCGTTCGACAGCGCGTCGACGGTAGCGAACCGCTGGAACACCCGCACCGGGTCGTCCGAGCTGAGCACGGTCACGCCGGAGGCGAGCTTGATGCGGGAGGTCTTGGTCGCGATGCCGGCCAGCACGGTCTCGGGCGTCGAGATCGCGAACTCGGGCCGGTGGTGCTCGCCGACGGCGATGACGTCGACCCCGGTCTGGTCGGCGAGCACCGCCTCCTCGACGGTGCGGCGGATCGCCTCGCCGTAGGACACGACCTCGCCGCGGTCGTTCCGCGGCAGGTCGCCGAAAGTGTCGATGCCGAACTCGATGTCGCCCATGGGGACTCCTCCACGACTGCCCTACACATCTGATTGACACGTCAATCATGCGCTCGATATGGTTGACACGTCAATCACTTGGAGGTCGCCGTGACACACGACACGTCGCCCCGCTCCCGGCAGTCGCCGACGGCGGACGAGCTGCGCATCTGGCGCGGGTTCATCGAGACGGCGCAGGCGCTGAACGCGCGGCTCGGCAGCCGTCTGCACGAGGCGTCAGCCCTCTCACCTGGCGACTACGCGGTGCTCCTCGCCCTGAGCGAGGCGGACGGGCGCCGCTTGCGCTCCTCCGAGCTCGCGGACGCCGTCGACTGGGAGCGCAGCCGCCTGTCCCACCACATCCGGCGCATGGAGGGACGCGGCCTCATCCGCCGCGACGACTGCGCCGTCGACTACCGGGGCGCCGAGGTGGTGCTCACCGACGAGGGGGCGCAGGCCTTCCGCAGCGCCTCGGTGCCGCACCTGCGCGCGGTGCGGGAGCTCTTCATCGACGCCCTCACGCCGGAGCAGCTCGACCAGGTCGACCAGTTCACGAGGGCCCTGCAGACCCGCCTGTCGTCGTCCGATCGTTGAGTGCTGGGTATTTGTTGGATTTCGGCCTGCCATCCAACAAATACCCAGCACTCAACGATCAGGAGTGGGTCGTGAGGGCGGTCGCCAGCTCCTCGAGCAGGTCGTAGGCCTCCTGCATGCCGCCCTCCATGCCCGTGGCGATGATCATGTCCCGGACGTCCTTGCTGGAGACGACGGTGCGGACCGTCATCCTGGTGCGCCCGTCCCGCTCGGTGAGCGTGTAGTGGTTCAGGCTGGGCTCCGAGTCGCCGTCGGGCATCCCCTCGAAGACCTCGGTCTGCACCATGCCCGCGGGGGCGTCGATCTCGCGGAACTCGCCGTGGAACGCGACCTCGAACCCGCCGTCCGCCGTCATGACGTACCGCCATGTGCCGCCGACCCGGAGGTCGACCTCCACGTCCGTCACGGTTCCGCGCTGCCCCGCCCACCAGCGCTTGATGAGGTCGGGCTCGGTCAGCACCTTCCACACGAGGTGGCGCGGCGCGTTGAACTCCCGGGCGACCAGGATCTCGGTGTCGCTCGGCAGCGTCAGGACGGCGCTGCCCTTGGTCGTGGTGGCCATGTCAGTCTCCTCTTCCGGTTTCCGCTTCGGTTTCCGCTTCTGTTTCCGATTCGGCGTCGGTGAGCTCGTCGAGCACGTCGTCGATCAGGCCGAACCGCTCGTTCCAGAGCCGTTCGTACCGGCCGACCCAGGCGTGCACCGCGCGCAGCGGCGCAGCGTTCACCTGGTACAGACGGCGGCGCCCGTCATCGCGCACGTCCACCAGCCCGACCTCCCGCAGGACCCGCAGGTGCTTGGACACCTGCGGCTGGGCGAGCCCGAGCAGCTCGGTCAGGTCGCCCACCGCGAGCTCGCCGCCGGCCAGGGCGTCGAGGATCTCGCGGCGGCGCGGCTCGGCCACCGCGTTGAACGCGTCGGTCGTGGTCGCTGCTCGTGCCATGGCTCTAACATATACCCATATGGGAATGTGTCAACCCAAGAGCACGGCCCCCGCCGCGGGTGCGACGAGGGCCGGGGTCAGCTCGGGTCGGACGGCGGCAGGCGACCGCCGAAAGCGGCTAGCGTGAGCCCATGACGACGACCTCGGAGAACTCGCTGTACCTGCGCCTGCTGGGCGAGCAGGTGGGCCACGAGTTCGCGGCGCACCTGCAGTACGTGGCGATCGCTGTGTGGTTCGACAGCCACGACCTTCCGCAGCTGGCGGCGCACTTCTACCGGCAGGCGCTCGAGGAGCGCAACCACGGCATGATGATCGTCCAGTACCACCTGGACCGGTCGCTGCCCGTGAAGATCCCCGGCACCCCCGACGTGCGCAACGACTTCGGAGATGTCCTGGAGCCCCTCCAGCTCGCGCTCGACCAGGAGCAGCAGGTCACGGCGCAGATCGAGGCGATCTTCCGCGCGGCTCGCAACGAGGGCGACGCGCTGGGCGAGCAGTTCCTCATGTGGTTCCTGGAGGAACAGGTCGAGGAGGTCGCCGCCGCGACCACGCTCGTCACGGTCGCCAGGCGCGCCGGCGACAACCTGTTCGACCTGGAGAACTACGTGGCGCGCGAGACCATCGGCGACGCCGGCGAGTCCGCCGCCGCCCCGCGAATAGCAGGCGGCCCGCTCTAACCACCCGCCTCGTTGAGTGCTGGACATTCGCCCCTCTTCCCGTCTCGGAAGGGCGAATGTCCAGCACTCAGCTGTCGGGGGTGGCGGGAGCGGGGAGAGGGCGGCGACAGGGCTCCGGCCCCATGGCGTCGTGCCCGCGTCCCGTATCACAGACGGATTCCACGACTCCCGCCTCGGGGTGAAATTGTTACCCCGCGAACCTCGGCACTATGCGTAGAAAGAGGCGGATTCGCGTGACCAGCAGGGCCGGCGTCGACGACCGGCACGCCGCCGCAGTCGCCGCACGCCGGGCCGACGTCGCCGTCCTCCGTTCGGTCCTGTCCGCCCTGGCCGACGACGCCGTCGCGCGCCCCCGAACCGTGCACCCGCCCGAGTGCCGCGCCACCCGCGCCGCCATGCACGACTACGTCAAAGCACGCCTCGTGCCGAGCCGGCAACGCCGGGTCGAGGCCCACCTGGACCGCTGCGTCCCCTGCACACGTGCGTTCATCGACGTCCGCGAGGTGTCCTGGGCGCTGCGGGGTCTCGGGCGGCGCCTCGCCGCGGACGGTCACCCCGGCGGGCGGCATCGCCGGACGTCGCCGCGCGCCTGGGTGTGAACGTCGGCCGGATGTGATCGTCGGCCGGAGCGGGCAGGCCCGGCCTGAAGCCGGGACCCGTCACATCTCCGCGCCCTCGGTCGTCGGGTCGTTGTCACGACGAGTCAGCCGACGGAAGGACGACGAGAGATGGCTACGCAGAACTCGACGCAGGACTCCACGCAGGACTTCGGGCAGAACGAGGCCGGCGAGGCCGAGATCCGGGGCCAGGTCGACCGGCTGGTCGCCGCGATCGGGGCCAAGGATCTGACGGGCTTGGAGCGGCTGTACGCGGCGGACGTCGTGTCCTTCGACGTCGAACCGCCGCTGCAGCACGTCGGGCTGGAGGCGAAGCTGACGAACTGGCGGGGCGTGTTCACGTTCTTCCGCGAGGTGCGCTACGAGCTGCGCGACCTGGCCTTCACCGTCGACGAGGACGTCGCGTTCGGGCACGGCTTCGGCCGGCTGAGCGGCACGCTGGAGAGCGGGGCCGTGGCGAACGGCATGTGGGTCCGGGCAACCCTCTGCTTCCGCCGCTCCGGCGGCGAGTGGCTGATCGCGCACGACCAGGTGTCCGTGCCGTTCGACATCCGCACCGGACGTGGGGTGGCCGACCTAGAGCCCTGACCAGGCCGTCCGCCGATCCGTGCGCGGAGACGCTTGTGCAACCAGGGACCGACGTGCAATGTTTACGCCACCATCGGCATCAGGACGGCACCGACCGCCTCGACGCCTCGGACGGCGGCGCAGCGACGCGCCCCTAGATCGGAGTCCCATGACACGAACAATCCGGACCGGCGGCGCCCTGGCGGCCGTCGGCATCCTCGCAGCGGCGGTGGCGGTGGTCCCTGGTCCCGCTGTCGCCGCCCCGGCGGTCGGGCCGAACAGCACCAGCGAGTTCCGCGGGGTCAACTGGGCGGACCCGCGCGACAACTACGCGGACGACGAGGTGGTGCCCTCCGGCCTGAGCACGGAGGACGACTACAGCACGACGTACGCCAAGTCGACCGACATCCTGCTCGAGTTCCGGCACGAGGTCCGCGCAAACACCGTGCGTCTGCCCATCAACCCCTCGAGCGTCGGCACGGACTGGTGGGACTCGTACCAGGGCGCCATCGACGCCGCCACGCAGAACGGGTTCAAGGTCATCCTCAGCTACTGGGAGGCGGACAACGCCAAGGACGGCCGGGCCGACGACCCCGCCGCCTTCGACGCGATGTGGGACACGGTCGTGGCGGAGTACGGGCAGAACTCGAAGGTGTACTTCGAGCCCATGAACGAGCCGTTCGGCTACTCCCTCGACCAGTGGGTGGGCCTGACCGCGGGCTGGCTCGACGACCACGACGACGTGCCCCGCGGCCGCGTGATCATCTCGGGGACGGGCTACAACGACAACGTCACGGGCGTCGGCGCGGCCAAGGAGCTGAAGGGGACGCTGCTCTCGCTGCACTTCTACGGGTTCTGGGCCAACAGCACCACCGAGGAGGCGTGGAAGGCGAACCTCCTGCCGCGCATCGGCCAGTACGGCTGGCGCACGCTCGTCAGCGAGGCGGGATCGCCCATGACCACGGGCCTGAACTACGGCAACCACGAGGGTGACGTCTCCACCTCGTACCTCGGCGCGCTGACGGAGGTCGCACGGCAGCAGGGCATGGGGCTCGTCTACTGGCCCGGCCTGCGCACGGGCGACTCCTACTCGCTGACCGAGGCGGTCGGCGACGGCGACCTCGAGGTCACCAACGCCTCGGGGCTGGCCCAGATCCAGTGGGGCTGGGGACTGCTCAAGAACGAGGCCCTGAACGACCTGCCGCCCGCACCGCCGGGTGAGCCGCTCGTCAGCGTCCAGCACAACGTGTGCGTCGACGTGCCGGGCGGCTCGACGACAGCCGGCACGACACTCGGCCTGTGGTACTGCAACGGGGGCGGCAACCAGTCGTTCAACTGGACCGCGGACCGGCAGCTCACGGTCTACGGCGACATGTGCGTCACGCCGGGCGGAGCACTCACCGTCGGTGGCACGCTCGTCATCGACGACTGCGCTGGCACGCCCGACCAGCAGTGGGAGCTCAACGCCGACGCGACGATCAGCAGCGTCGCCGACCCGACCCTCTGCCTGGCGACCCCGGCCGACTCCTGGGGACTCAACCTCGCGACCTGTGACGCGGCGGCCACGACCCAGCAGTGGAGGCGCACGCCGTAGGGACCGGACGCGGGCGGCTGCTCCGGACCTCCGGAGTGGCCGCCCGCCGTGCTGGCTACGGCGCCGTGTCCCCGCCGCCCGGTTCACCCGCGGTGCGACTCGCCCCAGGTGCGCGCCGTCAGCCCGCCGCTTCGCCCTCGCCGATCCACCGGTCCGCCAGGGCCTCCGAGCCCCGGGCGAGCAGCGCGACGTCGGCCCCGACCAGCACGAAGATCGCCCCGGCGTCCAGGTAGGACCGGGCCGTCGCCGGGTCGAAGGCGTTGACGCCGACGGGCTTGCCCGCGGCCCGCACGGCGTCAAAGGTCCGGTGCACCGCGGCGACGACGTCGGGGTGCGTCTGCTGCCCGAGCACGCCCATCGAGGCCGCGAGGTCGGACGGGCCGACGAACACGCCGTCGACCCCGTCGACCGCGGCGATCGCCGCGGCGTTCTCGACGCCGGTCGCGGACTCGACCTGCACGAACAGTGAGACGTGGCGGTCGGCGTCCGGCATGTAGCCCTCGACCCGGTTCCAGCGTGCGCCGCGGGACAGGGCGCTGCCCACCCCGCGTATGCCCTGCGGCGGGTAGCGCACCGCCCGCACGACGTCGTGGGCCTGCTCGGCCGTGTCGACCATGGGCACCAGCACGTTCTGTGCGCCCAGGTCGAGCATCTGCTTGAGCACGACGGCGTCGCCCGACGGCGCCCGCACGACCGGCGTGACCGGGTACGGCGCCACGGCCTGCAGCAGCGCCGACATGGTCTCCAGGCCGATCGGCGAGTGCTCGCCGTCGATCAGCAGCCAGTCCAGCCCGGCGCCCGCGCAGATCTCCGCCACCAGCGGGCTGCCGCTGGACACCCACATGCCGATCTGCGGTCGGCCGGAGTCGGCGATGCGGTCGCGGAACGTGGGCGGGAGGGTCAGACGAATCGGCACGAGACGGTCCCCAGCTCTCGGTAGTCGGCCAGCACGGTGTCGCCGGGCTCGATCCACACGGGTCGCGTGAAGGAGCCGGCCAGGATGATCTCGCCGGGCTGCAGGGCGTCGTCGTGCTGGGCGAGCTTGTTCGCGAGCCAGGCGACGCCGGTGGCCGGGTGGTTCAGGACGGCGGCGGCGACGCCGGACTCCTCGATGGTCTCGTTGCGGTACAGGAGCGCCGAGACCCAGCGCAGGTCGGTCTCGTCGACCCGCACCGGGTTGCCGCCGTAGACCATGCCGCCCATCGCCGCGTTGTCGCTGATCGTGTCGACGATGGTGCGCCCGGCCATCTCGATGCGCGACGACAGGATCTCCAGGGCGGGCACCACGTACTCGGTGGCGCGCAGCACGTCGAACACGGTGACGCCCGGGCCCTTGAGCCCTTCGCGCAGCACGAAGGCCAGCTCCACCTCGATCCGCACGTTCGAGAACCGCCCGTGCTCGATGACGGACCCGTTGTCGAAGACCATGTCCGCGAAGATGGCGCCGTAGTCCGGCTCGGTGATGCCGGTGGCGGCCTGCATGACCTTCGAGGTGAGCCCGATCTTGCGGCCCACCGGGCGCCGTCCGGCCTCGATGCCCCGCCGGCGCCACGTGTTCTGCACGGCGTAGGAGTCCTCGACGGTCATGCTGGGGTACCGCGCGGTCAGGAGGGGCACCGTGGTGCGCTCCGCCTCGGCGCCGGCCAGCTCGTCGGCGATGGCGGTGATCGTCGCGTCGTCCAGCGTGCGCTCCCCCGTCACAGCTGGTGTCCCAGCTTGTACTCGCCCTGCTTCCATGACGGCAGCGCGTCGGCGTCGTCCTGCGGACGGGTGTAGGAGAAGCCGTCCGCGCCGATGGTCACCGCCATCTCGGAGGTGTCGGTGCGGGCGACGACGGGCTGCGGGTTGCCGTCCAGGTCCAGGACGAGCGACGCCTCCGTGTACCAGGACGGTACCACCGGGTTGCCCCACCAGTCGCGGCGCTGGTTGTCGTGCACGTCCCAGGTCACCACGGGGTTGTCGGGGTCGCCCGTGTAGTAGTCCTGCGTGTAGATCTCCACGCGGTGCCCGTCCGGGTCGCGCAGGTACAGGTAGAAGGCGTTGGACACGCCGTGCCGGCCCGGCCCGCGCTCGATGCGGTCCGACAGGCGCAGCGCCCCGAGCTTGTCGCAGATCGCGATGATGTTGTGCTTCTCGTGCGTGGCGAACGCGACGTGATGCATGCGCGGCCCGTCGCCGCCCGTCATCGCCGTGTCGTGCACCGTGGGCTTGCGGCGCATCCACGCGGCGTAGGTCGTGCCCTCGGAGTCCTGGATGTCCTCGGTAACGCGGAAGCCGAGGTCCTCCATGAACTTCACGGCCCGCGGCACGTCCGGGGTGACCTGGTTGAAGTGGTCCAGGCGCACCAGCGCGCCGGGGGTGTGCAGGTCGTACCGCCAGGCCAGCCGCTCGACGTGCTCGACGTCGTAGAAGAACTCGTAGGGGAAGCCGAGCGGGTCGGTGACGCGCACCGAGTCGCCGATGCCGCGGGTGAAGCCCTCGGCGCGGCGCTCCACCCGGCAGCCGAGCTCGGTGTAGAACGCGACGGCCCGGTCGAGCTCCTGCGGGCTGCGCACCCGGTAGGAGAACGCAGCGACGGCGGCCACTGGACCCTTGCGCAGCACGAGGTTGTGGTGGATGAACTCCTCGAGGCTACGCAGGTAGACGGCGTCCTCGTCCTCCTCGGTCACGACGAGGCCGAGCACGTCGACGTAGAAGTTCCGGGAAGCGGTCAGGTCGGTGACCACGAGCTCCATGTACGCGCACCGCAGGATGTCCGGCGGCGGCGCCACCGGCGTCGGGATCGGGTGGGCGGCGGTGATCGGCGCTTCGCTGGTCACGACGGGTTCGGTCGGATCGGTCATCTTCAGGCTCCCTTGCCAAAAGTCGGGTTGTGGACCTTGCCGAGCGTGATGTGCACGGCCTGCTGGTCGGTGTAGAAGTCGATCGAGCGGTACCCGCCCTCGTGCCCGAGGCCGGAGGCCTTGACGCCGCCGAACGGCGTGCGCAGGTCGCGCACGTTGTTCGAGTTGAGCCAGACCATGCCCGCCTCGACGGCCTGCGCGAAGTTGTGCGCGCGCTTGAGGTCGTTGGTCCACACGTAGGCGGCGAGCCCGTACCTGACCCCGTTGGCCAGGGCGAGTGCCTCCGCCTCGGTGTCGAACGGCGTGATCGCCACGACCGGGCCGAAGATCTCCTCCTGGAAGATCCGGGCCGACGACGGCACGTCCGCGAAGACGGTCGGAGCCACGTAGTTGCCGGTCTCGAAGCCCTCCGGGCGCCCGCCCCCGGCCACAAGACGGCCCTCGGTCCTGCCGATCTCGATGTAGGAGACGACCTTGTCGTAGTGCTCGGGGTGCACCAGCGCACCGACCTCGGTCCTCGGGTCCTGCGGGTCGCCGACCACGACTCGCTTCGCCTGCGCGGCGTACCGCTCGACGAACTCGTCGTAGACCGCGCGCTCGACGAGGATGCGGCTGCCCGCGGTGCAGCGCTCGCCATTGAGCGAGAAGACGCCGAAGATCGTGGCGTCGATCGCGGCCTCCAGGTCGGCGTCGGCGAAGACGATCGCTGGGGACTTGCCGCCCAGCTCCATCGACAGGCCCTTGAGGTACGGGGCAGCGTTGCCGAAGATGAGCTGCCCGGTGCTGCTCTCCCCCGTGAACGAGATCAGCGGCACGTCCGGGTGCTTGACCAGCGCGTCCCCCGCGTCCTCCCCGAGGCCGTTGACGAGGTTGAACACGCCCTCGGGCAGCCCGGCCTCCTCGAAGATGCCGGCCCACAGCGACGCCGACAGCGGCGTGAACTCGGCGGGCTTCAGCACCACGGTGTTGCCGGTCGCCAGTGCGGGGCCGAGCTTCCAGGACTCGAGCATGAACGGCGTGTTCCACGGCGTGATCAGGCCGGCGACGCCGATCGGCTTGCGGTTGACGTAGTTGATCTGGCGGCCGGGCACCTTGAAGGTGTCGTCCGACTGGGCCACGACCAGGTCGGCGAAGAACCGGAAGTTCTCCGCTGCCCGCCGCGCCTGGCCCAGCGCCTGCGTGATCGGCAGGCCGGAGTCGAAGCTCTCCAGCTCGGCGAGCCGCGCGTCGCGGGACTCGACGAGGTCCGCGATCCGGTGCAGGATCCGCGACCGCTCGCGCGGCAGCATCCTGGGCCAGGGGCCGTTCAGGAACGCCTCGCGCGCCGCGGCTACGGCGAGGTCGACATCGGCTGCCTTGCCCGCCGCCGCCCGTACGTAGACCTCGTTGGTCACGGGTTCGAGCACGTCGAACGTGTCGCCGTCGACCGAGTCGACGAGCTTGCCGCCGATGTAGTGCTGGATGCGGCCGGGTAGGTCGGCCGGCACGTGGCGGGTCGGCTGGGTGGCCGCTGGGCCGGTCACTGGGTTGCTCACTGTGTCTCCATGGGTCGGGTCCGGCGGGGTCCCGCGGCACCTGTGGCGCGGGCGTCCAGGAAGGCCTGCATGGTCGCCCACCGGTGGTCGCGTGCGGCGATCTCGATCTCGAGCGGATCGGCCCGGCGGGCGATCAGGTCGAGGATGTGGACGTGCTCGGCCACGGAGTCGTGGGCCCGGCCGGGCACGAACGCGAACGTGGAGTCGCGCAGCCCGGAGAGCTGCGCCCAGCCGCGGTGGACCATGTCGAGCAGCAGCTTGTTGGGGCACGACTCGAACAGCACCGAGTGGAACTGCCGGTTCAGCGCGGTGAACGCGTGCGGGTCGAAGTGGTCGAGCAGCGAGCGCAGGTGCTCGTTCACCTCGGTCGCGCGCCGGAGGTCCGCGGCGGAGACGGCAGGCGCCGAGAGCCCGGTCGCGGCCCCTTCGACGACGCCAAGGGCCTGCATGGCGTCGACGTAGCCGTGCTCGTCGATCATCGCGACCCGCGCGCCGACGTTGCGCTCGTAGGTCACCAGGCCCTCGGCCTCCAGCCGTCGGATGGCCTCGCGCACCGGTACGACGCTCATCGCGAGCTCGTCGGCGATGTTCTGCAGCACCAGGCGGTAGCCCGGGCTCAGCTCGCGCAGCGCTATGCGGTCGCGCAGGTAGTCGTACGCGAGCTGCGACTTGCTCAGGGCGCCGGCGAACGCGGTCTCGACGGCCGACGCCGCCACGTCCCCGGTCGTCATGGCGTCTCCCGCTCTGCCTGGGACTTCGATGACTGGGACTTCGATGCCTCGTAGCGCTCCCGCCACTCGGCGTTCGGCGGGAACAGCCCGTCGACCGGGTGGCCGGCGGCGACCTGCTGCGCCACCCAGGCGTCCTGCTCCTCCTGGGCGAGGGTCGCGTCGGCCACCTCCTCGGCCAGGTGCGGCGGGACGACGACCACGCCGTCCGCATCGCCCACGACGATGTCGCCGGGCAGCACGGTCGCCCCGCCGCAGGCGACCGCGACGTCGGTGTCCCATGGCACGTGCCGGCGGCCGAGCACCGCGGGGTGCGGGCCGCGCGAGAACACGGCCAGCCCCGTCGCGGCGACGGCGTCGAAGTCGCGTACGCCGCCGTCGGTGACGACGCCCGCGGCCCCACGGACCTTCGCGCGCAGCGCGAGGATGTCGCCCAGGGTGGCCGAGCCCGTCTCGCCCCGCGCCTCGATGACGATGACCTCGCCGGCGCCGACGGCGTCGAACGCCCGCTTCTGCGCGTTGTAGCCGCCGCCGTGCGTGGCGAACAGGTCCTCGCGGTTCGGCACGAAGCGCAGCGTCCGCGCCCGGCCGACGATCGTCGCGCCGGGGAAGTTGGGGCGCACTCCCTCGATGATCACGTTGTTCAGGCCGCGCTTGCGGAGCTGGGCCGAGAGCCCGGCGACGGGCGCGTGGCGCAGCTTGCCGGCGAGCTCCTCGGTGAGCACGAACGGCTCGGGCTCCGGCTCGGTCACAGGCTCGGGTGCCAGCCCCGCCGCCTCGCGGCTCCCCCACGCCTCGGCACGCTGCGTGTCGTCGACCTGCGGACCCGCGCCGACATCGCCGAACGGCACGTCGCCCTGCACCACGGTGGTCACCAGGCGGCCCGACGTCGGCGTGCCGGGCGCCGTCGGCGCGTCCACCTCGACCTCGACGACGTCGCCCGGCACCACGACGCTCGACCCCGCGGGCGTGCCCGTGAGGATGACGTCGCCCCGCTCCAGCGTGAGGTGCTGGGACAGGTCGGCCACGATCTGCGCGAACGGGAACAGCAGCGCGTCGTCGCCGGTGGAGTCCTCCTGCACGAGCTCGCCGTTGACCCAGGTGCGCACCCGCAGGCCGGCGGGGTCGACCGTACGGGCGTCGAGGAGCGCGGGGCCGACCGGCGTGTAGCCGTCGCGGCCCTTGGAGCGCAGGTTCGAGCCCTTGTCGGCCCATCGCAGGTCGTAGACGCCCAGGTCGTTCGCCGCGGTCACGGCGGCGACGTGGTCCCACGCCTCCTCGACGGAGACGTTCCGGGCCGGCTCACCGATGACGAGCGCCACCTCCCCCTCGAAGGCCAGCAGCTCCGTGCCGGCGGGCCGCTCGACGACGCCGCCCGTGGCGCCCAGCGAGCTGGCCGGCTTGAGGAAGTACGACGGCGCCGCGGGCCGCCGTCCGCGCTGCGCGGCGCGCGAGGCGTACGCGATGTGGACGGCGACGATCTTGCCCGGCCGCACCGCGAGCGACCCGCTCGCCGGTGGCTTCCCCGTTACGGAGGCCTGCGCTTCGGTACCCATGAGCTCCCTTGCCCGTCGTCTGCCGCCGGTGTTCCACGACCCCTGGCGCTTCGTATCACAGATCGTATATGGTCGGGGGGAACCAAGCAAGGCCGCCCTCCGGCCGAGCACACCCGACCGGCCTGCCGACGACGGCAGGCCCGGATGACGAAGGAGTCATGCGATGTCAGACCCTGCCCCGGACGATCCCACCGCGACTAGCTCCCCCTCCGCCCGCGAGCGCCGTCGCGTCGTCCTCGCCACCGTCGTCGGCACGACCGTCGAGTAGTACGACTTGTTCATCTGACGGTGGTCGGGCTCGCCGCGACGATGCCGCCCCACGAGCAGAACGGAAGAACCATGCAGTTCCACCATCACGGCTACGTCTCCGGCGACCCGCGCGTGCAGCCGGCCACGGGCTACGGTCTGAAGCGGCCGGCCGAGCTGCCGGACGAGGTCGACGTGCTCATCGTCGGCAGCGGCCCGGCAGGCATGATCGCCGCTGCGCAGCTCGCGCAGTTCCCCGGCATCCGCACGCACGTCGTCGAGCGGCGGGCCGGGCGCCTCGAGATGGGCCAGGCCGACGGCATCCAGGCGCGCAGCGTCGAGACGTTCCAGGCGTTCGGGTTCGCCGAGCGGATCACCGCCGAGGCCTACCGGATCACGGAGATGGCGTTCTGGAAGCCCGACCCGGAGCGGCCGGAGAACATAGTGCGCGGCGCGGTCCCGCCCGACGACACCACGGGGATCAGCGAGTTCCCGCACCTGATCGTCAACCAGGCGCGGGTGCTCGACTACTTCGCCGAGGTGGCGGCCCGCGGCCCCGCCCGGGTCACGCCGGACTACGGCCTGGAGGTCGTGGGCCTCACGGTGGCGGGGGCGGCGGAGGCACCGGAAGCCGCGGACGGCGCACAGGCCGACGAGCACCCGGTCACCGTGACCCTCCGGCACACCACAGGCCCGCGCGAGGGCACCGAGCGGACGGTGCGCGCCCGCTACGTCGTCGGGTCCGACGGCGCGCACAGCGCCGTCCGGGAGGCGATCGGCCGCAAGCCCGTGGGCGACAAGGCCAACCACGCCTGGGGTGTGATGGACGTGCTCGCCGTGACCGACTTCCCCGACGTCCGCACCAAGTGCGCCATCCAGTCGCACGACGGCGGGTCCATCCTGCTCATCCCCCGCGAGGGCGGTTACCTCGCGCGGTGGTACGTCGACCTCGGGGAGGTGCCGCCGGGTGAGAGCGCCCGTGTCCGCGCGACGAGCCTGGACGAGGTCATCGCCCGGGCGAACCGGATCATCCACCCCTACACGCTGGACGTGAAGGACGTGCCCTGGCACAGCGTGTACGAGGTGGGCCACCGTGTCACCGACGGGTTCGACGACGTCCCCGCCGAGCTCGCCGACGTCCGCACGCCGCGGGTGTTCCTCACCGGCGACGCCTGCCACACGCACAGCGCGAAGGCCGGCCAGGGCATGAACGTGTCGATGCAGGACGGCTGGAACATCGCCTGGAAGCTGGCCCACGTGCTCACGGGCCGGGCTCCGGAGGCGCTGCTGGCCACCTACTCGGCCGAGCGGCAGGTCGTCGCGCAGAACCTCATCGACTTCGACCGTGAGTGGTCGCGCCTGATGGCCACTCCCCCCGAGGACCTGCCCGACCCGACGTACCTGGAGGACTTCTACGTCAAGACCCAGGAGTTCCCGTGCGGGTTCATGACGCAGTACCAGCCGTCCATGATCGTGGCCGAGCCGGTCCATCAGGAGCTCGCCACGGGCTTCTCGGTCGGCAAGCGGTTCAAGTCCGCCCCCGTCGAGCGCGTCGCTGAGGGCAATCCCGCCCACCTGGGCCACCACGCCCGCGCCGACGGGCGGTGGCGCGTCTACGCGTTCGCCGACGCCGCCGCGCCGGCCGAGCCCTCGGCGCTGCGCGACTGGGCCGAGTGGCTGGCTAGCGCGCCCGGCTCGCCGCTGCTGCGGCACACCCCGGCGGGGACCGACCCGGACTCCGTGCTCGACGTCAAGGTCGTCTACCAGCAGGACCACTTCGGCGTGGAGTTCGCCGACGTGCCCGACGTCTTCAGGCCCAGGGTCGGCCCGTTCGGGCTGATCGACTACGAGAAGGTGTACGCGACCGACCCCGACCACGACATCTTCGAGCTGCGCGGCATCGACCGGGGCGGCGCCGTCGTCGTCGTGCGGCCCGACCAGTACGTGGCCGCCGTCCTGCCGCTGAGCGCGCGGGACGAGCTCAGCGCGTTCTTCGCCGGGGCGCTGCTGCCCCAGCCGCGGCCGCAGGAGACCACGCAGCAGGACACCACGCAGCAGGACGAAACGAACACCGAGGAGAACGCATGACCAGCACCGCCGAGTCCGACCTGCTCGCCGCCGTCCCCGACGGGCTCCTCATCGGCGGCCGATGGCGGCCCGGCGCGGCGGGCCGGACGCTCTCGGTCGAGGACCCGTCGACCGGCGACACCCTCAAGACCATCGCCGACGCCGACCCCGCGGACGGTATGGCCGCGCTCGACGCGGCGGTCGCCGCCTCCGCCGAATGGGCGGCCACCCCCGCCCGTGCCCGCGGCGAGATCCTCCGCCGCGCGTTCGACCTCGTGCAGGAACGCCGGGAGGACGTCGCCCTCCTGATGACCCTCGAGATGGGCAAGCCGCTCGCGGAGGCACGCGGCGAGGTGACCTACGGGGCCGAGTTCCTGCGCTGGTTCTCCGAGGAGGCCGTGCGGGTCACCGGCCGCTACGGGCCCAACCCCGAGGGCACCGGGCGGATGATCGTCAGCCAGCACCCCGTCGGCCCCTGCTACCTCATCACCCCCTGGAACTTCCCCCTCGCCATGGCCACGCGCAAGATCGCGCCCGCCCTGGCGGCGGGCTGCACGGTGGTGGTCAAGCCCGCGGCGCAGACGCCGCTGACCACCCTGTACCTCGCGCGGCTCCTGCAGGACGCCGGCCTGCCCGACGGCGTCGTCAACGTCATCACGACCTCCACCTCGGGCGCCGTCTCCGAGCCGATCATCGCCGACCCGCGGCTGCGCAAGCTGTCCTTCACGGGCTCGACGCCGGTGGGCCGCAAGCTGCTGGAGCAGTCAGCTCCCGGCGTGCTGCGCACGTCGATGGAGCTGGGCGGCAACGCCCCCTTCGTCATCTTCGACGACGCCGACCTCGACCGGGCCGTCGAGGGCGCGCTCGCCGCGAAGTTCCGCAACATCGGGCAGGCGTGCACGGCCGCCAACCGCTTCATCGTGCACAGCTCGGTCGCCGGCGAGTTCGCTCGCCGGGTCACCGCAGCCGTGAACGGCTTCGTGATCGGACGCGGCACCGAGCCCGGCGTCACCATCGGCCCGCTGGTGGACGGCAACGCCGTCACGAAGGCCGAGGCCCTCGTCAAGGACGCCGTGGCCCGCGGCGCCGAGCTCACCACCGGCGGCTCCCGGATCGACGGGCCGGGGACTTTCTTCGAGCCGACGGTCCTGACCGGCGTCGCGCCCGGCAGCGACATCCT
Source organism: Promicromonospora sp. NPDC057138 (assembly GCF_042670845.1). Taxonomy (NCBI): domain Bacteria; kingdom Bacillati; phylum Actinomycetota; class Actinomycetes; order Micrococcales; family Promicromonosporaceae; genus Promicromonospora; species Promicromonospora sp. NPDC057138. The sequence continues at coordinate 176,690 of NZ_JBHUUX010000008.1, forward strand.
GCGCGAGGAGATCTTCGGGCCGGTGCTCGCGATCGCCACGTTCGACACCGAGGACGAGGCCGTGGCGCTGGCCAACGACACCGAGTACGGGCTGGTCTCGTACGTCTACACCGAGAGCCTCGCGCGCGGCCAGCGCATGATCGACCGGCTGGAGACCGGGATGATGGGCCTCAACGTCGGCGTCGTCTCCAACGCCGCGGCGCCGTTCGGCGGCTGGAAGATGTCCGGCCTGGGCCGCGAGGGCGGCGCCGAGGGCATCCACGAGTACCTCCAGACCAAGTACACGCTGACCCCGGCCTGACGGCGCCGCACCCTTGGAGGCCGCCGCGAAGTAGAGCGCTTGTCCGAGTCTCCCTGGAGTGCCAGGGAG